>NZ_PNDI01000033.1:0-23200 GCF_005887465.1 Pseudoalteromonas sp. S1610
GCGGCGATTTACTCTTTGTTGCTCGGTTTTGACTTAGCCCACTAGGTTACAAACCTCGCGCCGCGATTAAACCGCCCCTAGTTTGAACAAATTGTAATCCGCAAAGGTCAACAGACCCTAGCAGTTAATCATTGTTAGAGCGATAACCTGTTGCTATTTGCATTCAGGTTTTCTTACCTAAAAATAAATAACTGCATAAAGCGAATTGGTATCAAAAGCGTGCAGCATATAAAGCCGCACGCACAATCACCTTTATGGGATCACATTATATATGAGCGTTGAAGCACTCAAATTATCAGAGTCTTTTACATAACGGTATTGTTTTTTCCAAAACCAACTACCGGTAGTTTCATCGACAGTTTCATATCCTAATGTATCGCCAGCCACGCTAATATTATTCATTGCCACCGTTACATTACCTTGGTGCTGCGCTTGTTGAATTTCGTTATGGCTGTAATTGTTAGTCATCATTAATGGATAATGGTATGGCATGAAGCTACTAACAGCATCACCTTGTGAAGTTAAACGCCCATTGGTGTCAATATTGGCACTACAACTACCAAATGAGCTTACCGAGCTTGCGCCACATGATGAGTGAGTAGCGACTACCGAATCATCGTTACCACGTAAAAAGCCAGCCGTTAAACCTAAGTAAGCATTACCATCGGCCACAAAACGTAAACGCGGAGTGCGCGCATCAGGTAATGGCGCGATTCTACGTGCATTATTAACTTTTAAATCATGTAAAACACCTACCGCTTCATTAACCTCACTGCCTAGCCACCAAGTTAATGCAGCATCTACAGCAAAATTCCACGATGCGCCGGTTAACGCACTCACCGCTAAGTCGGCTAATTCACTACCGCCACCAGCACCTGCTAAATCAAAGGTAGCAATAATATTAAGCGGTTTTAAACCCGCGTTTTCTAGCCAGTTTTTTTGGTTATCTATAATATATCGGGCTACTAAGTCACCGGTAGAGTGGGTTACAAACACGCAGCCTGGCTCGCATAAATTTGAGCGAGAGATCTGTTGTAGCTTGGGCCATACCCAATCTGTAGTAATTTTTCCTTCTATTCGTTCATACGCAGGCCAGTCAATGCGCTCGTCGGCACGGTTTACCCAATAAGACTGCCAATAGCTTTGGCCATCGTTTACTACATCACTACCTGCTTTATTGGTAAGCTGGGATACTTGCAAACCATGAATTAAAACTACTTTATACTCTTTACTAAGCGCAGAAAAACTCATTAAGAGCCCTATTGCTGCTGCAAATAAAGTCGCGCGTTTAAAAGTGTGTGTGTTGTTCATATTAATCCTTAACTGATTGAATATTTTTATTATGCTTAGCTTGTTACACGCTGTTGTCAGTGCATGGTAAAAGCAGTGCATTGACCAGTATTGGGAACAAATTTAAAAAATGCAACATTTTGTTATCATTTTCACCGTTAAAGCTAAATATTTGCGTTAAAATACGACAAAAGCGCCAAACTATTGTGTTAAACAAAATAGATTTATCCCCTTCTTAAGCAGTATCAATAAACTTTCTTTTAACTGTGGTTAACTATTAAACAACACTACTTTTTATTGATGTAATAGCGTAAGTTAATTACACACGATAAAAACCAAGGAATTAAAATGATAAAAAAAATAATTTTTGGCAGTGTTTTATTTACAGCAATTTCAGCGCCTAGTTTTGCTAGTAGTATTAACACCCAACTTGAACAAGCAACACAAAGTGTAAGTGAAAAAGTCATTACATGGCGTCGCCATTTGCATCAATATCCAGAGCTGAGTAATCGCGAATTTGAAACCGCTAAGTACATTACTAACCATTTAAAATCTTTGGGTCTTGAAGTACAAACCGACGTTGCGCATACCGGTGTTGTGGCTAAATTAAGCGGTGGTAAGAAAGGCCCTTTAATCGCCCTTCGTGCCGATATGGATGCTTTACCCGTTACCGAACAAGTTGATTTACCCTTTGCCTCTAAACAAACCTCAACCTATCGTGGTAATGAAGTAGGCGTTATGCATGCCTGCGGGCACGACACTCATGTTGCTATTCTAATGGCCGTAGCAGAGTCACTGGTAAAAATTAAAGATCAGTTAGCGGGTGACGTACTGTTTGTATTTCAACCGGCTGAAGAAGGTGCCCCCGAAGGAGAAGAAGGAGGCGCAGAGCTAATGCTAAAAGAAGGTTTATTTAAACAAAAACCTGAAGCGGTGTTTGGCTTGCATGTCACCAGCTCACTTAATACTGGTCAAATTGGCTTTAGAGAAGGGCCTCTAATGGCCAGTGAAGACTCTTTCACAATTAACGTAACGGGTCGTCAAACTCATGGCTCACGCCCTTGGAATGGCGTAGATCCCATTGTTGCTTCATCACAAATTATAATGGCAACTCAAACAATTGCCTCTCGCCAGGTAGATGTAACTAAAGCGCCTTCTGTTATTTCATTTGGCGCGATTAACGGCGGCATACGCTCAAATATTATCCCCGATAATGTAGAGCTTATTGGTACAATTAGAACCTTTGATCAAACGATGCGTGCCGATATTAAAAAACGTTTAGCTAAAACCGCTGAACTGGTTGCCGAATCCGCGGGGGCTAAAGCTGATGTGCATATAGATCACGGCTACCCTGTAACAGTAAATAATGTTGCACTGACCCAAAAAATGACCCCTACACTTGCCCGTATTGCAGGTGCTGACAACATTATTACCACAGATTTAATTACCGGTGCAGAAGACTTTAGCTATTATGCATTAGAAACCCCTGGGCTGTTTTACTTTTTAGGTGTTACTCCAAAAGATCAAAACGCTAAAACGGCACCAAGTAATCATTCACCTCAGTTTTATGTTGACGAAAGCGCATTACAACTTGGCGTAGAATCATTATCTCAACTGGTCGTAGACTACTTACAATAAGAACCAGCATAACAAGCACTGGGCTAATAACCTTGTGCTTGTATTATAGACAGTGTTATTCAGCTAATATAAATCCCCAATCACTTACCTTTAATATCTAATATAAATTCTCAACTTGGTAAGGACACCTCAATGACAGCAGAGTATTTTAATTTTTTAAGCCTTATTGGCGTGGCATTCTTTGCAATTTCAGGTGCATTATTAGGCCACGACAAAGATATTGGTGGATTTGGTGTTGTCGTTGTTGGCTCAGTCACTGCGTTAGGCGGAGGCACGCTCAGAGATATTCTTCTTAACCAACCTGTATTTTGGATAGCCAACCCCGATTATTTATATGCCACCTATGGCGCTATTTTTGTCACCGTTATGTTTATTCGCCACTTACCTGATGTGTCTAACTATTACATGTTACTGGTTGATGCCATCGGTATGGCTATTTTTAATGTGGTCGGTATTGAAAAAGCGCTCATTGAAGGCACGACCATGGTGGTTGCGCTTACAATGGGAATGACGACGGGTATATTTGGCGGCTTAATACGTGATGTGATCTGTAGAGAAGTACCACTGGTGATGCGCGAAGAACTTTACTCCACCGCGTGTTTTGCAGGAGGCTTAACCTATGCCGCGCTATTTTTATTGGATGTCCCTTATTTATGGTGCATTATAGGCTCATTATTGGTAACCGTTTTTCTAAGATTAGGCGCACTGCATTTTGGCTGGCAACCCAACCTATTTAGAAAACGAACTCCAAAAATAAGAGATTAGTATAAGTATGGCTTTACACTAATCGCTCATACAAGCCTGACGCCCGTGATACACTTTTACCCATGGCCAGTTGCAGCACTTTTTTATCTGCCACAAGCTCAAAGGTCTGTTTTGCGCGGGTAATTCCCGTGTACACTAATTGCCTATTAATACCGATACTCGCCTGCTTGAGCGGTGGTAATACCATTGCGGTATAACTAAACTCTGAGCCTTGGGATTTATGAATGGTCATTACATACACTTTATCGTGCGCCGGAAGCCGTGCGGGTGAAAATGCCCTTTCATTCCCTTGCTCATCAATGAACAGTGCCTTGAGTTGACCGCTTTCATCGGGCATTAAAATCCCTATATCACCATTAAATAATTTTAGCTGATAGTCGTTTTGACTAACCATTATCGGCATCCCTATATAATGCCGCTGATTAGGATTAACGCTAATTAAACTTTGCTGCTGTAATACCCGTTCAATACGCTGGTTTAAGCTATTAACACCATAATCGCCTTCACGTACCGCAGCAAGTAACTGATAACTGGCAAAAGCTGCATGCACTTGCGCAACACTGGCATCTTGCGCTATCAGGGTTAGGTAATTAGCATAATGACTTGCGGCACTATTTACTAACTTTTCAATCGGTGTGGAAACAAAATCATAGTCTAAAATAATATCGCTAAAATGCCCTTCGCTGCTTTGTTGTTCAACATAGTTTAATACCCCACGGTTGTTGGTATTAACCGCCAGCGCCAATTGACCTATGCCACTTTTTGCATCAAACCGATAGCTATGTTGTAAAAAGGCAATGCAGTCAGCGAGTTTAAACTCACTTTGACTTTGCGCTTTGAGTTTAACAGCGCCATTAAAGCACAGCGTATTCAATTGCTCACAGCGTACTTTTGAATAACGCGGTGTTTGTCCAAGCACTAACCCTTGGCATAAATCACTCATTACACTGCCAGTATCAACCGAAGCAAGTTGGTCTTTATCGCCGAGTAAAATCAATCGTGCATGATCTGGCAAGGCCTCAATTAATTTAGCCATAAGTGATAAGTCGACCATGCTGGCCTCATCAATAATCAATACATCAACATGCAACGGATTGCTTTTATCGTGCCGGAATTTATTGGTAAATGGCTTAACTCCCAACAAACGATGAATGGTTTGCGCGCTTTGCGGGATCAACGAATTAATATCATCTGGTATTTCACTAAGCTTATTTTTAGCCCCTAAAATTGACTCTGTTAGCCGTGCCGCTGCTTTACCTGTGGGTGCTACTAATTTTATGCTCAATGGCGCCGCTTGATATAACGATTGTAAAATCGCTAACAGCTTTGTCACCGTGGTGGTTTTACCGGTGCCAGGCCCGCCCGTGATCACACTAAAACCTTTTGTGGCGGCAATCGCACACGCTACTTTTTGCCAATCAATGTCAATACTCGGATCATCAGGAAAGTAGCGGGTTAATAACTGAGCAAGTACTGCATCATCAATGTTAAGTTGTCGTTCGCTCATTGTCAGTAATCGTTGGGCAAGGGTTTGTTCATAGCCTGCTAAACGAGAAAAATATAACCGGTGATTAAACAATTGCAGCGGCTTTTGCTCCCCAACACTATGATGTGAGAGTAAATAACGTATTGCTGCCTCAGTCGTAAAGTCATTACTAAATGGGCTGAGAGTATCAGGCTGTGTGCCCTCTAGTTTAGTAAAGTCGCTTTGACGTAAATTAAACGGATTAGTCCAATCAACCTCTGTTAGGGTTAAACAGCTATGCTGGCTTTGTTGCGATAAACACAGCATTAAGATTATATAAAAGAGGTCGTCATACCCTTGCTGTGCGTTTGTGCCACTGAGTAATTCAGCCAGTTTTACATCAACCACTCGCACTCTATGTTCGTTTGTTAAATACGCTAGCAACGGCACGACTTTAATACTTTCGCTGGCCTGCATCGTTGGCTGTGCTGTTGTGAGCACAGGTTCATCTAAAGGCGCATCATCTAAGTAATCAAACAAACCCGGTTGTTGATTTAAATCACTCATAGCATGGCTCCTTGGCTAAACAAGCCATCTAAAATAACGACTTGATCTGCACTTAGCTGTTTAAAGTACACTCCCTCACCTGCTGGCATACCGCGTAAAAAAGTATAATAAACACCGCCTAAATGCGTCTCTATTGAATAATCGGGAATTCGCTGTTTAAGCAAGCGATGCAGCGCTACGGTATAAATTAAATACTGTAAATGATATTGGTGGCTGGTCATTGCTTGCTCTAGCTGCTCAGGCACATAATCGGCGGGGGTGCTGCCCAAATAATTCGATTTATAATCTAAAATATAATACTTGCCTTGATAGCAAAAAATTAAATCAATAAAGCCTTTTAGTAACCCTTTAACATGGGCAAACTCAAGTTTACTTTGGTTAAAACCAAAATGTTTAATTAACACTTCATTAAGCTTAGGGGCACTGAGGCTGCTAAGCGGTAAATTAAACTCCATTTCTACTAAACAGTCACTTGGCGCTAATTGGCTCAAACTTAAATTATTCTCGCTGTTTAACGGGCAATTAAGTGCATCGAGTACCCATTGTTCGGTAATTTGCTGCCATTGCTCATCGATATGGTACTTTTCAAAAGCACGCTCAATCACAGCCGTTAAGTTTTGCTCTATATTCGTGGGATGATTTACCGGACTGGTAAAATCAAGCTGCTCAAATATTTCGTGCAAGCAACTCCCTGGTTTAGCGCCCTTTGGAAAGCTATACGGTGAAGGAAGTTCATCTTGCTGCACGGCAAACTCATCTCTTTGATGATCTTCATCGCTGCGCCCTGGAGCAAGTTGATCAGCATGCTTTTTAAAGCTCAAAGCACTAAAGCTAGTTGCTCGCCAGTCACGTTCAATCTGCGCCGTTACTGTATTAATAAGTAAATCGTGCTGTTTAGTGTCACTATTTTTTAAGCGAAGTATGCCCTGCTCATGTAATTCGCCTGAGGTAAATTGCTGGTATTGCATAGCATGATTAGCCTCACAAAATTCACTTAAATGGGTGCGCCACACTTGGCTACTGCTTATCTCTAACCCTGAGAACAACACATGCCCCAGCGCACTACTTTGAATTGCTAAACGGCTACTTTGCCCTTGAGAAATGTTATAAACGCCCAGCGAACAAAAATGCACTGCTCGGGTCAGTGCCACATAAAGCAAACGTAAGTCTTCTGCTAAACGTTCTTGTTCGGCTTTTTGCAGGGCGTCTTCGTCTTTACTTAAATCGTAAATCAACTTGCCATTTTGATGATAAAGCGCGTCTTTAGTTTCACGATAACCACTGGCAAATGGCATAAATACCAATGGGTATTCAAGCCCTTTAGAAGCGTGCATAGTCACAATTTTAACTAAGTTCGCATCACTTTCTAAGCGAACTTGCACTGTTTCGCCATCTTGCTGGCTCACCTTTTGCGCAAACCAACGTAATAAACGAAGTGTCCCTTCAAGCTCTATTTGTTTTTGCTGCAGTATTTCGCCAAGATGTCTAAAATCGGTAAGCCAACGTTCTACGTTATAGCCCAAGCCTTGCCATTTGGCACTGAGCTGATTGTGACTCAGTAAGCGTTCGAGCATTGCCATTGCCCCTTGCTTATGCCAAATATGGCTAAGTTGAGCAAAAAAGTTTAGGTGTTCTTGCCAGCTATTTTCATCATCGGCTAGAGCAAAAATATCGTTATAGCTTAAACAAAATAACGGGCCAGCTAATACACCGCGTAGTAACGCCTCATCGTACTGACCATGCAAAGCCGTTAAAAAATTGAGCAAGTGATGACTCAACTCTTGGCTAAATACACTGTCGCGCGACAAATACACACTGGCAATATTAGCTTTACTCAGCGCTTGCTTCATTATTTGTGCTTCAACGCGGTCGCGCACCAAAATACAAATATCAGCAGCACTGACAGGGTTAGCGCCAATACAAGCAATACCTTGGCTTGCTTGCTCAAGTAAAGTAACTATTTTATTAGCAAAATGGGTGGCTAAATGTGCTTGCCCTACGCCTTTACTGGTCGGCTTATTTTTTTCATCGCCGGCTTCATCTACAAACACATTAAACTCAAACGCGTTGGCAGGTTTACCGTCAATTAAAAACGACTCATCTGCTTTTTTGCCCTTGGCTTTCACTTTATTAAAGGGAATGGCATCGTTATAAATAAAGCTGTTGTCGTATTTACTGAATAAGCTGTTTACGCTATTTACAATATCACTGCTTGAGCGAAAGTTAGTGCCCAATGTAAATTGTTGTGGCTCATCTACCGCTTCTTTTGCGCCAATGTAGGTAAATATATCTGCGCCCCTAAACCCATAAATTGCTTGTTTAGGATCGCCTATCATAGCTAAAGTGGTATTGCTTTGAGCATAAATTTTACTAAAAATACCGTACTGAATCGGATCGGTATCCTGAAACTCATCTATCATTGCCACCGGAAATAACTGCGCTATTTTTTGTGCGAGCACATCACCTTGTTCACTCTTTAGGGCACTGTGTAAATTAGTCAGTAAATCGTCAGGGGTGATCACGCTTTGTTCTTGTTTGCGTTTAACTATGGCCGCTTTTACCCAGCTCGCCGCATATTGCACTATCGCAATTTTTAACCCTTGGTTGATGGTGTTGTTAAGTGCGGCTAAGGCATCGAATTGGCTAATAAGTGGATGCGTCAGTAATGTGCCATTTTTTTTATAATTAGCGGCATTACTTAAGTTCTCGCTACTCCACACCTCAAACGAATACTTACTGGTACCAAATTCAAAAAAGTCATCATTGCCTAAGCAAAATGCTTCAAGTGCAGCAAGGCTGCCCTTTCGCCCAGGTGTTTTTGAACCACTTAAATCGGATGCTTTAACAGCGCCAATAAACTCTTGCTCTAGGCACGCTTTTTTAAAGGCAGGAATACGCGCCAAGTATTCATCTCGCGCTTGCCATACCGCATCTAAACTAACTTGCGGGGTTATCTCTGCGTTCGCCTTATTTAAAATACTACTTACATGACTAAATAGTGATTCGGGCGCGGCAAATACCGCTAAAATCGCATCTGTTTTTTCTTTACTAAGTGGGTATACAAACGCGCGCCAAAAGTCTTTTATGGTTTCAAGCAGAATATCGCGCTCATCTAAAATGAACTCTAAGTTAAATGCCACACCGGATTCAAACGCATGCTGCTTTAGCATTCGCTGACAAAAACCATGAATGGTAAAAATAGCTGCTTCGTCCATTGATTTAGCTGCGGCATCGAGTAAGTCAAATGCACGGTGCTTGTCATCAACGCCCGCTATTACATCCTCAATTAGCTCATCATTGGGTACTTGCCCCAGTAACGCATCACGCGCAGCAATAATACGGCTACGAACACGGTCTTTAATTTCTTGCGTGGCGGCATCGGTAAAGGTTACTACCAAAATTTGCTCAACACTCAATGGCGTATTTAGCTCACCGGGTATTTGCATACCCAATAAATAACGCAAATACAAACCCGTGATCGTGTAGGTTTTACCTGTGCCAGCACTGGCTTCAATTAAGCTTTGCCCTGATAATGGCATAGTGAGTGGATTAAGCGCTTGCATAGTCACTCTCCTTGGCGTGCTCAAATAATGGGGCGAGTAGCTTATCGCTCCAATGTATAAATTCGTCTTGGCAGTCATTAAGTGATTGCACCGTTAAACGAATATAAGGGTTTTCCCCCTCGCCTCGGCCAATATACTGTGGACTAAATTTACTGTTGGCTTTTGCCATATCATCACCGCTTTTCACGTATTCATAACCACTTACCGGAAAAAACGCCACGGGCTTGTTGCGTAATTCTTTATAAAGCGCAAACCAATCTGCAAGCAGTAAATCGGCATCGGCTTTACTCATTGGGGCAAAGCTTATTTGCTTATCTAAACCCAGCAATAAGGTTTCAACCTCTTGTTGCATGCTTTGTGCAGCAAGGTGATAAATAAAGCCTTTAATTAAATCTTTAGCTTTAATACTGGCACTGCGATAAAACACTTGTTTTTGCATATACACATGGTTTAGCCAGCCTTCAATGGTGGTGTTTTCAAGTGATAGTAATACTTCTATCGGTTCGCTTTTACCCGCTTTTATTTGTTGTTTTACTTGCCCTGCAAGCGCATCAACGCGATGTTGCATGCTTTCATAAATTAAGCTACCAACATGAGCTTGCGGCAACTCACCGCGCTGCAGTATTTGTTCGGTACTTAGTGGGATATCGTTAATATTAGCTTCAAGTATTTCATCAAGGTAAAAATAACGGCGCAGCGCATCTAAGCTAAACGGTTCTTCATCTTTGGCTATGTCGTTAAATTGCGGCAAACGTAACCCTAAGCTTTGCTGATAAAAGCTCTCTTGGGCATGGCACACACTGCGAATAAACACATCAAGATCAAGTAGCTCTGGAGGCGTTACATCAAGCGTAGTAATTGCTTTTGGCTCAATGGCCTCGCTAGGCAGCCAAATTGGGTTATAGCTGTGGTTGTTAAGCCCTGCCTGTTCAGCGCTAGCTGGCAGATAATACTGACTATTAAAAGGTTGTAAATGTTGTTGGCTAATAAGACAATCTGGCAAGGATTTATCACTGGGTTCGCTAAGTTTGAAGCTGCGACCTATGTATTCTAACAATTCACTGACAAGCGTTGATGGCATGCGCGGCTGGTTGTCAAAACATGATCGGCCAATGTAGCTCATATATAAATTATCTCGGGCACTGAGAAGTGCTTCTAAAAAGAGGTAACGGTCATCGAGTTTTCGTGAACGATCACCTTTTTGCTTTTTAGAGTAAGGTACTAAGTCAAACCCGATAGGCTGCACGGTACGTGGGTAATCGGCATCGTTCAAGCCTAACATACACACTACCTTAAACGGCACGGCGCGCATTGGCATTAACGTACAAAAATTCACTTGCCCCACTAAAAAACGTTGGCCGACACCTTTTTCTTGTATGCCTTGTTTAATTAAATAGCTAACAATGCGCTGCGACACGGCCTCACTGTAATCACCGTTATCGTGGTGCTTACCAATATCTTCGAGTACTTTTTGCAGCACTAATAAATCCCAACTGTCGTCGCTTTCGCTTTCATAAATAGTATTGAGCAGCTCATTTAAAATTTGGGCTTTATTGGTGAGTGTGTCATCGGGGGTGAGCTTAGCTTTAAAGTCTTGCAGCACATCAATAAAATGTACCAGCTTATTAAGTGTATCGAGTGCCATGCCCTCAACCTCATCGGCACTATAAATACCATTAAATGGGCATTGTTCATCGCGCATGGCAATACCCAGTAGTAACCGGTTTAAGCCATGTTGCCAAGTGTTAAGCTCAATTGCGGGTAAATCAAAGCTACTTTTATGTTCCGCGTTTACACCCCATTTAACGCCAACGCGCTCCAACCAATACTGAATTTGCTCATATTCATGTGCTTCTAAGCCAAATTTTTCAGCAATTTGGGTAACCTGTAATAAATCGAGAATATCCGACACGCCGAAGCGCGAAAACGGTAAGTTAGCCAAACTGGCAAACGAACTCAGTACAGGTTTTTCTTGCTCTATGGCTAAATCAGCTAGCGCATAAGGTATAAATCGACTGCCTTGTGCACCGCCAAAAACCGCTTCAATGTAAGGGCTGTAGGTACCAACATCGGGCATCATCACGATGATGTCTTTCGGGGTAAGCGCTGGATTTTGATTAAATAAATTAAGTAAGTAATCGTGCAAACGCTCTACTTCTCGAAGCGGTGTATGGCAATCGCTAAGTGTAATGCTTGCATCGTTTGCAGTTATGGGCAGCTTGCCCTCGTCGTTAATAAACCATTCTTTATTATCGGTGAGCGACTCACCTTTAAAGGCAAGTTGGTAAATTTCACTTTGCACTTGGCCAAGTAAGCTGTCGTCAAATGCATCTATAAAGCCATCAATCCAGCGGGCATCAAGCTGCACTAGTTGCTCAAAATAGTCACGGCCGAGTTTGCCCCACGACGATAACAGCGGATTACCAATAAAATAGTATTCCTCATCGGGGTTGGTGTGCTTTTTTTGCTGCGCTTCCAGCAGCGGCATTTTTGCGTATTTAGCGGTGATTTTAGCGGCTGTTTTTTCATCAATGATATCGCCCCAGTAATGCTCGCTAGGGTTAAAAAAGAATAAAAATACTTCAGTTTTTTTACTCAAGGCTTCAAACACCTCAAGCTGCGAGCTAGCAATCGCCGATATGCCAAATAAGCTAATACGTTTTGGTAATAAGGCGCTATCCATGCTCTCAAGTGCAATGAGTAACTGCCCTTGCATATTGGCACGGTGAAATTGGCTTTGCCCTAGCTGTTTGCTTAATTTGACGATACGACGCCATAAATCGGGTTGCCAAGGCGCAATCGTTATATCAACATCATCAAGCTCATCGGTGCCACTATCCCATTTGGCTATCCAATGGGGGCGATACATCAAATATTGGTCGTACACATCGGCTATTTTTTCACATAGAGCAAAGGTTTTTTGGCCGTCAATATCGCCCTCTAAATAGGTTTTAAGCGGTAAGTACAGCGGCTCATTTATGCACTGGGGTAAAATGGCAAATAATTTCCAAGCAAGGTTAGGTTTGTTAAAGGCCGACTCTTTAGGCACGTTTGGCAGTAATTGCTGATACAACTGCCAAATAAAACTCGACGGTAGCGGAAAGTCTACCTGTGCAGCTACACCTAAATTTTCACTTAAACCGATTTTAAGCCATTGCGACATACCCGGCGATTGCACTAACACCACTTCTTTATCAAATGGGCTTTGCAATGGGTTTACTTTTAATAGCTGATGAAACTGCGCTTGCAGGGCTTCCATTCGGTTTGATTGAATAATATTGAGCATACGATACCAGCCTTACTTGAGATAAAGCCAGTGTAAGATATTTTCAATTTAAGCGGTAGCGCTAAGGGGACATTGACGTTAATAAATCAGCAAGTTAGCCCGCCGATAGATGAACTTTTAAACGCACAGCTTTAACCGCAGTGCGTTTATTATTTAAATGGTGATGCTATTTATAAGGACTAATACTTGAAAGACTAAAATCACTTTGCATAATAACTTGGCCATCAATGCCTTTAAGTTTTAATGAAATAGCAGGGTCGACTTGTTGCCAGTCTATGCCTAAATCACCATAGTTAACATTATGTGTGTAATTACCCACACGATGCTGGTTAGGGCTAACGTCTTTCCACTTTTCTGTCAGACCTGAGCTGGTCATTTCAATAAGCGGGTAATCAAGGTTATGTTGATACCTTGAAATCTCGCCCCAGTGAGTATCGCCACTAATAATAATCACACCATTTACTTGGTGTTTTTTAATTAGCGCAAATAAACGGTTTCGATCCTCAGGAAAATTTGCCCACGACTCCCAGCCGGTAAAATCTGGCAGTAACTGCAAGCTTGACGCTATTAGCTTTATTGCCGCTGGCTTTTTAAGCTCGGCTTCAAGCCATTGCCACTGTGCTTCCCCTAGCATTGATGCGCCTTTAACTTCAGTTGGACTGTACGGGCCTTGGTTATTTGCTTTACGCTTGGTGTAATACTCAATCTCGCTAACAGAATTAAGTGTGTCACGATTAAAGCGTAAATCTGGCATGATCACCTGCACGGTTTGCTCGCCTTCGCCATACATGTACGAGGTATAAATGCCGTCAGCACGGGTACGGCGTTTTGAGTTTGCCGGTTCTTGCCAAAAATCGAGCATGATTTGCCGCGATGCTTCTTTATGCGGATACTCTTTCCCCGCGTCATTTTGACCATAATCGTGATCATCCCACATAGCTATTATTGGTGTTTGTGCGCGTAGTGCTTTAAAGCCTGGCTTTGCTCCAAGGCGTTGGTATTTATTTTTAAGCACAGTCATGTCGTTAGTATCGCCGTAGATGTTATCCCCTAAAAATATAAATAAATCACTCTGCTCTTTGTTAATGGCGTTAAATATAGGAATGTCTTTATCTTGATGCCCACACGAGCCAAATAATATTTTAGACGGCGCAGCCATTGCTCCACTACTAATCACAATAGTCAGTGACAGTGCAAAATGCTTAAGGGTTTTTAGTAACTGTTTCATTTTAAAATCTCGTTAATAGCCGGTGCCATATTAGGGTTAATTATGTGTGGATTTTGCCCAAGTGCTTTTAAAACGGTGGCGGCAACTTGCGCTTGTTTAAGCTCGTTTTTAGTTTTAATTAAGCCGTTATTTTTAATTGCAGGGCCAATAGCTGCCAGCCAAATATGCTCAGAGCCTACTACGCCGTTAGGAAACACATCTGCACCTAGGTTAAGCTCTAGCAATGCTCGACGAGAGCTGTGATGCTGCCAATCACTGGCATGACTTCCACGGCCATGATCAGTAGTAACAATTAACGTCGTATTATTTTTATAACCTGGGGTACTTTGAATGGTTTGCCATAAATCTTTTAAAAATGCATCGCTTTGTTTGGCCGACTTTAAGTAAGCATCGTAATGGCCATCGTGAGCAAAATCGTCAGTCTCTCCCAAACTAATCACCAATAGTCTTGGTTTTTTCGCCAGCATATACGCCTTGGCAAATCGATAGGTAAAACTATCAAGCCGCACATTGTGCCATGGGCTGGGTATTTCTGTTTGTAGCGCATTAAGTAGCGCTGCGTCAGCAAATAAATCATCAGCAACGGGCATAAACCCCGCATTCACCTGCACCTTACTGCGCTTAGTATTTACAATGTAAGGAAACACATCCCAACTACCAAATAACGCGGTGCTTTTTTTAAATTCAGGCTGGGCGTTTAAACGCTCTAAAATGGTTTTATTTGGGTTGAATACCTTGTCGTTACTGTTGATACTTTCATCCACTTCGCCAGTGAGAATTTCGTTATACCCAGGGTATGAAAAATACCACGGATTACTCACCGACATAGTTGAGCCTTTAGCTCTATCGCCAATAATAACGCCTTGCTTTGCGATAGTTTGAGTTAAAAATGGCATTAGCAATTGTTGACGCTGTTGCGGGTTTTCATGCCAGAACTGGCTCTTTAAATGTGCTGGTTGCTTAACAAATTCTTTATTATTAATCAGCTTGCTATCGGCACCATTAAATACTTCTTGCCAGCGTACCCCATCTAAAGTTACCAACACCACATTTTGCGGTGCTGCCAAAACCGCCTGACTGTTAAGTAAAACCAAACCGATTATTAGTATTGTTACTATTGTTTGCATACACACCTCGTTTAATAAAAAGCCCATCAATGATGGGCTTAATTACGTTTTAAAACGTGGCCGTTAACGTCACGGCTGCTGTGCGTGGGGCGCCAATAAAGTAAGTGCTTCCATTGCCTGTGCCGCCCGCTAGGTAGCTTTCATCAGTAATGTTGTAAACCACAAAAGCAATATCAATTGCTTTGAAGGGGCCAGCATTAACTTCAGCTGCGTAGCCTGCATTTAAATCAACCACGGTGTAGCTATCTACATCGCCACGCTCGCCAGTGTATTTAGCCGATAAACCAAAGCGGAAATCACCGCTGTAATAATCGGTTGAAAGCACAAATAAATCATCTACTGAATCAATTACTTTGCCTCCTGCTTCAAAGCCTGGCGCATCGCCTTTGTATTCAGAGCTATTATTGGTGTATGAGCTATATACATTCCACTCATTATTAAGCATATAACTTGCTGACAGCTCTAAACCTGTCGATTCAATACCGCCCACATTTAGGTACGAGCCGTTAGTACCTATGGTGTAATCAATACCCCCCGTGTCGCTGCCTGGTGCGATAAAGGTAATACGGTTATCAAATTCAATTGAATAGGCCGTTGCCGTTAGCTTAAGTGCATTATTTTGATAGCGTACACCTAGATCAATATTTTCTGCGGTTTCTGGCTCAATAGCTGATAAATCAGAGCTGTCGCGTTCAAGCACACCATCTTTAATGGCAGCAAAGTTTTCGCTGTAGCTGGTAAATAACTCAGTATTACTATTTAGCTGATATAAAATACCGCCACTAAATAGAAGGTCTGAATCACTGTTTACTTTAGCTGTTGTCGCATTTTGATAATGGTCATACTTTTCTATGTCTACTAAGTACTTTTTAACCCCTAGATTAAGGGTTAAGTCGCCAAATGCCATTGAGTCTTGGGCGTACCATTTAAGGGTATCGGTTTCAAAGGTGTTTTTGTATTGCGTCCAGTATGGGGTGTTATCAAAGTGATGATAAATGCGCGCATCTATAACTTTATGCCAATCACGCGACTCATCACGGTCACTTTGCTCATACCAAAAACCCGCTTCAATATCGTGCATGCCAAAGGTCGCTTGATAATTAGCAGTTACCCCTAAACGATCTTTATTATAATGTGTATGACGATAAGACATAACAGGCGTGGCATCAGCATCGTAACATGCAGGATTGAGCTCAGGGCCCGACTCCCACGGCCAGTTTAAGCTTGCTGTGCAACCTGCGTTGGGAGCAAGTGGGTTGCCATTACTATCTGTAAAGCCATAAGAGCCTGCGTTTGTGCCACCTTCTGTGGTTGGGTTACCATTTTCATCTACAGGAGACGTTAAATAAGGAGGGATCCAATCACCTCGGCCTGAGTTTTTATGGTAATACGGGCTAACGGTTAACAATGAGATGGGTGAAATCGCGTATTCAAACTTTAAATACCCTAGAGTGTTTTCACGCAGCGTGCCCCAACCTTCTGCAAACATTTGGTCAAAGTGAGGAACGCCTGTCCAGTTCCATGTTAGTTGATCCCAATCTGGAGTTTGTTCAAATTGTGCCAAGCTCACGCTATTATAATTCGTCTCGCTTACATCATCGTAAGATAAACGCCCTGTTATAGTTAACTCATCAAGGGTGGTGACAAATTTCGCTTCAGCATGTTGGTTATCTTTCCCGCCATTGCTGCCCGAGCCAATCCAGCGGCTAGTATCGGTTTGCGAATAACTCACATACGCTTGAGTATTATCAAAAATGGTGCCAGTTTCGTGTTTAACGTAATAGCGACTTGCGTCATGGCTGCCTGAGGTATATGCAAAAGTGGTGCTTTTTTCAAAGCTAGGCGCTTTACTTACAAAGTTAAAAGTACCACCTAGCGCCTCTAACGAGGCTGATTTAATATCTGAAGTGCCCTGACCTACTTCCACGGTGACAAGATTTTCGCTATCTAGGTAACGATTCGCTTTAGCACCACCGCCATAATTTGAACCGCCATTAGGAATACCGTCTACCGTCATACCTAATTGCTGCTGGTTTGAGTCGATACTAAAACCACGCATGGTAATAGTTGTTGACCAATCGTCGCCGCCAAATGCGTCGCCTTCGTTTATGCTAATGCCAGGTAAGTTATCTATTACTGATAACACACTCGATACCGAGCTTTGTTGCTCAAGCATGGCAGGTTCAATAACGTTGTTTGCATAACTGGTTGGTTTTGCAGTAACGGTTACTTCTTCTATCACGTTATCGTTAGCATAAGCTGAAGTTGATACCGCCATGGCCACAGCCATGCTCAAAATCGATTTATTTTTTAAAGCGTACATTGTTGTCCCGTTTGATTCTAATTATAAAAGGTAATTATGAAAGCGGGCACAGTCTATTTTTTAAATATGACAACGAGGGGGAACTTTATTGACAGCAAGATTAAACAATTATGAGTAAATTATGGCAAATAAATGTATAAAAAAAGACACTCACGGTTGCCCATGAGTGCTATATTATTTTTTAAAAAATTAGCTGCTATTTCAATTCAGCTAGCATGTCATCACTGTAAGCTGTGACTTCTTCGCCGTTTTTAATTTTGCTAATGTAATCTGGGTTAGCTATAAGCGGGCGACCAATAGCAATTAAATCAAATTTATTGTCGTTAATCGCTTCTTTCGCAGTTTCAAAACTATAACTACCTACACCCACTAAGGTACTTGCATAACCAGCTCGTAAAAATTCAGAGGTTGATTTACCTTCTAGTGAATCAAAACGCATGCTGTCGTCAAAAATACCGCCGTGTAAATAAGCTAACTTGCGGTTTTCAAGCTCTGGTAATAAGTAGTCAAATACTGCTTTATCGCGATTGTCTTCGCTCATATTAAAATAAGCACCTGGCGTTAAACGCATAGCGGTACGCTCATTGCCTACAACATCAATAACTGCATCGGTTACTTCCAGTGCAAAACGAGACATGTTTTCTGGTGTTTGCCCGTACTCGTCATCACGTTCATTTGCCGCATAATGTAAAAATTGGTCAATTAAATAACCATTAGCACCGTGAATTTCTACGCCGTCAAAACCCGCTTCCATCGCATTTTCTGCGGCTTTAGCGTAGTCAGCCACTAAGCCTTTAATGTCGTCTGTAGTTACAGGCTTTGGCGTAACATAAGTGAGCTCGCGCATACGCGGTACTGAACCTTCAACCCCTATTGCCGATGGCGCCAAAACATCACCACCAAAAAAGTGAGGGTGTGCTACACGGCCAACATGCCATAGTTGTGCAAACATTTTTCCGCCATTGGCATGTACTGCATCAGTGACTTTTTTCCAACCTTGAATTTGTTCGCTAGTGAAAAGCCCAGGGGTGTTTGGATAACCTTGAGCATCAGCACGGATAATAATGGCTTCACTAATAATTAAGCCTACATCAGCACGGCGAGCGTAGTAATCAACCATGGCTTGTGTTGGCACTAAATTGTCATCTGCCATACAACGGGTCAATGGTGCCATAAGTACGCGGTTTTGCAGTTCTATGCTGTTATTTAATTTAAAAGGTGAAAGTAAGTCAATCGACATAATATTTATCCTTTGTTGAATGTACATTCAAGATAAGGTCACTTGAATGAATATTCAAGTATAATTT
The DNA here is from genome assembly GCF_005887465.1 of Pseudoalteromonas sp. S1610. GTDB lineage: Bacteria > Pseudomonadota > Gammaproteobacteria > Enterobacterales > Alteromonadaceae > Pseudoalteromonas > Pseudoalteromonas undina. The sequence continues at coordinate 18,560 of NZ_PNDI01000033.1, forward strand.
TGAAACTTTGTTTAAGATTGCGTAAACTCCACCTAGGCCTAAGAAAAATAAATTTATTCATTACTACTCTCTCCACTAAAAGAGTCATTATGAGAACTGCAGAATTTGATAAAGAGTTTGTACTGCGCCAAGCTATGGCCATGTTTATGCTTCATGGCTATGCAAAAACCAGTATGCAAAAACTGACTCAAGCCACCCATTTACATCCGGGTTCTTTGTATGGGGCATTTGGTAATAAAAAAGGCATTTTTTTAGCCGCTACGGAGCAATACCAAACCGATCGCAATACACAATTTACGGCGCTGTTTGAGCACAGTAATTGTATTTTAGATACGCTGAAACAATACCTTAATATCATTGTGCAAGAATGTATCGACGGCGAAGCAACTAAAGTGTGCTTGCTTACAAAAAGCATTAGCGAGGTAGAGGGTAACGATCCACAAATTTGCCACGTATTACGTACTAATTTAACGGCGTACGAGCATGCCTTTGCGCAGCAATTACAAAAAGCGATAGATAACAAAGAAATTACCAATGGGCGAAGTGCCATAGAGCTAGCACGATTTTGTGTTATGGGTATTTATGGATTGCGCACTTATGCATTAACAAATCAAGACCCTGACGCACTAAACCAGCTAGCCGACGAGCTGCTTGCAGCCATTAGCTAAACTTAATTTTAAAGCGCAGTATGTCGCTGCCTTTTGTATTCCCCCCCACAGTGAGAGAGAGCCAAAAATGACCACTGACAATTTATCAAAGCAAGACGACGTAATTTTAGGCCTTGGCGCAAAAAAACGACTCGCATACATGTACGAAACTGTGCAACAGTTTAAGCAAGTGTGGATTTTAAACGATGACGACGGCTGCGTAATGCTCACTAACGAAGACGACGATTGCGTACCCGTATGGCCAACCCGTGATTTTGCACAAGCATGGGCAACCGGTGAATGGGAAGGATGTACACCTAAAGCAATTCCAACAGCAGATTGGTTTAGCCGCTGGACGCCAGGCCTTGAAGAAGACGACTTACTAGTTGCCGTGTTCCCTACCGAAGAAGACGACGGCACAATTTTATTTCCTGATGAATTTCAAGCGCAGCTCAATGCTAAACCAAAAAAATATTAAACTGCCCATAAAGCCATTTTGACAAATGGCTTTTTAATTACCTTCTTGTTGTTAGCAATCCTTCAAATATAAACCATCACTAAAAGCAGTCATACAATAGCCAAACTAAATAAATTATTAACCCTTTAATTAATCATTAACTATATTTTTATAATAACAGCTCACCGTTTAGTGATTAAAGTTAGTAACTAAAAAGCAAAAATACGCTAAAGCGGTCATAACTATAATTATTCTGTTAAAAATGCAGTACAATTTTTACCGGTCACTAACTTAGGTATTACATGCGGTACACTTTCAATTTTATATGTTGTTTACTATTTCAAACCATTAGTTTTAATGCTTTTGCTGTAGCATTAAATCAAAATGACAGCTTACAACTAAAGTCTGCTATGTGGCATCAAGTAGATTTAGCTAAACCAACCCAAGGTGAGCAACTCGTTAATGCCTATCACAATGTAAGTACTCCCGTCACTTCGCTGTATAGTGCCCATGGCAGTGCAATAGCAAAAATTAGTTTAACCACAACGAGTGCAGGACGCTGGTATATAATCCCCCAAATTAATTATTTAGATAGTGGCGTTGCTTTTTATCAAGATACTAGTGGGATCAGAAAAATCGCTGATTTTTCACAAAATAGCGTCACTCAATCAGCCATTGTAATGCACAGTCAAGCTTTTGAATTACAGCTAGAAGCTAATTCACACGGTGTTTTATGGCTTTATATTAATGCTAAGCACTTTGCTAAACCTGTTAGCATTAACGTTATACCTCAATCTGCTTTTGTTAAACTTCAGTTTTATATCAATTCATTAAGCTTAGTGTCTATTACGATAATGCTAACCTTGGCCTGCATGGCCTTAATAATGTTTTTTAAAACACAACATCGCGTGGCGTTATTTTGTGCAGGTTATATAGGGTTACACGGCATTGGCTGGGCATTCGCGGCGGGGATAGTTGCGTTACTTTTTAATTACCACGCAATTAATACCCATTACTTTGGTATGTATATTTTTGCTTTCGCTATTGCTTGTGCCAGCTCATTTGCCTATTACTTATTTAACTTTGACCAACATACCCGTACTGGTATTAGCCGATTTTTAAAATACTTTTCCATAACGGCACTTGCCTGTGGTTTTTTAAACCTCTTTTTACCCTTTCATTGGGTCTTCTATTTAGCTCACTTCCTCGCTGCAATTTGGGTGTATTTAAGCTTAAAGCTTGGCTTTACAATGCTGGGGATGAAGGACTTTAGAGCGAAATATTTTTTAACTGGCAATCTTGTTTATAGCTTGTCCTTAGTTATTTTTATTTTATCGCACCTAAATTTAATAGAAATAAGTTCACCTGAATTATGGGTGCTTATTGCTCTGGCCATTGATTGTATCTGTATTTTACTTTCTTTATCTGAATGGCTAAAAATAAAGCAAAATAATTTTATAAAAGCGCTAGAGCTATCACGCATAGACCCACTCACCAAAGTAGGAAACCGGCTGCAATTACAAGAAATACTTGATAACTTAGATAATTTTTATCTCATAGTGTTTATAGATTGCGACAATATTAAAAGCGTTAACGATCACCTAGGTCATGCTCACGGTGACAAGCTACTCATTGAGGTTACGCGGTTAATACAAAATGCGTTAGCCGACAAAGGCGAGGTATGCAGAACCGGCGGTGATGAGTTTATTTGTGTGTGTAACGTCAAATCAGCACAACAGCTCGCCCAACTCATCCTGAGCATAAACGAGTCATTAAACTATATTCATCAACAAGTTCAAAAACATTGGCCGTTATCAGGCGTGAGCTATGGCTTAGCAAGTAGTGAGGAATGTAATGACTACAAAGCCTGCTTAACTTTAGCCGACCAACGAATGTATACATTAAAACATCAGCGTAAAAACAAACGCCAAGTAAAAGCCAACACGCTTAACTTTATTACAGGCACAAAAAAGGACGTCCTGAGACGTCCTAATATAGAATAATGGTGGAGAGAGAGGGATTCGAACCCTCGTTAGGGATTAACCTAAACACACTTTCCAGGCGTGCGCCTTCAGCCACTCAGCCATCTCTCCACAATGTTGCTTTGCAACAGCGCGCTATAGTATGAAATACACTTGCTTGGTGCAAGGCCTTTTTAACATCATGCTTTTAACTGCTCAATAATCAAACTAACTACTCATAAGCAAATAAAAAGGCGATACCTGAGTATCGCCTTTATCTAATGCATTATATTGCTATTTATTATTTTGCCATATTGGCTGTAAAGTCTAGCATGCGATTTAATGATTTAAGTGCGCCTTCACGCAAATCCATATCAACAAACACTTCTTTACCGCTGGCATCAATCAGTGCCTCCTCAATCGCTTGTAAGCCGTTCATTGCCATCCAAGGGCAGTGAGCGCAAGTTTTACATGTAGCGCCGCTACCAGCCGTTGGCGCTTCAAAAAACTCTTTATCTGGGCATAGTTGCTGCATTTTATAAAAAATACCGCGATCGGTTGCCACGATAAACTTTTTATTAGGCATAGTTTGCGCTGCTTTAATAAGCTGGCTAGTAGAGCCAACAGCATCAGCAAGTTCAACAATTTCAGCTGGTGATTCTGGATGCACCAATACGCCTGCATCTGGATGCAAGACTTTAAAGTCTTTTAGCGCTTTGGTTTTGAACTCATCATGTACAATACATGCGCCGTTCCACATGATCATATCGGCGCCAGTATTCTTTTGAATATAACTGCCTAAATGCTTATCTGGGCCCCAAATGATTTTTTCGCCTTGCTCATCTAAGTGCTCTACTATTTCAAGTGCACACGATGAGGTAACTATCCAATCAGCACGCGCTTTAACCGCGGTAGAAGTGTTAGCATACACTACCACTTTACGGTCTGGGTGTTGATCACAAAACGCTGAAAACTCATCCACTGGGCAACCAATATCTAATGAACAAGTCGCTTCAAGTGTTGGCATAACCACGGTTTTGTTAGGGGTTAAAATTTTAGCAGTCTCACCCATAAAACGTACACCCGCGACGATGATCATATCGGCTTCATGGCGAGCGCCAAAACGCGCCATTTCGAGTGAATCGGCTACACAGCCGCCCGTTTCTTCAGCAAGTGCTTGAATTTCAGGATCAGTGTAATAATGAGCAACAAGTACCGCGTTTTTCTCTTGCAGTAATTGTTTTATACGCGCTTTATATTCGCCTTTTTCGTCTTGTGTTAACGGTGCCGGCTTAGGAGGGAAAATATAACCTTCAGGCATAATAGTTTGAGCTAAACTCATGTTCTCGACCACTTTATTTACAGTGCAATTAATAGCGCAAATTATACGAGAAACGAACGGTAAATAATAGCAATCTAGTCAGGCAGTTTATAAATAAAAATAAGGGAGATACTAAGAAATATATTATACGGAGAAAGTGTACCAGAAGTGGTGGGTCATGATGGACTTGAACCATCGACCAATGGATTAAAAGTCCACTGCTCTACCAACTGAGCTAATGACAAGCTATTATAT
>NZ_PNDI01000034.1:0-27923 GCF_005887465.1 Pseudoalteromonas sp. S1610
ACAACTTATTGCAGCAGAGCAAGCTGAAAATGAGCGTTTAGAGCAAGAGCGTATTGCAACTGAAGAAGAGGCTGAGCGTCTAGAGCAACAGCGACTGACCGCAGAGCTTGCAGAGGAAGAAGCAAAGAAAGCGGAGAAACCTAAAAAAGAAGGCTTTTTCTCTCGTCTCAAAAAAGGCTTACTTAAAACTCGAGTTAATATTGGCTCTGGTTTTTCGTCAATTTTTAGCGGTAAAAAAATTGACGATGAGTTATTTGAAGAGCTAGAGACTCAGTTACTTACTGCTGATCTCGGTGTTGATACCACCATGAAGCTCATTGATAACTTAACTGATGCAGCCGATCGCAAGCAACTTAAAGATGGCGATGCGCTTTATGAGCTTATGAAACAAGAAATGGCAACTATGCTAAAAACAGCAGAGCAGCCTTTAGAAATACCAGCAGATAAAAAACCTTTTGTTATTTTAATGGTAGGGGTAAACGGCGTAGGTAAAACCACCACCATTGGTAAAATGGCCAAGCAATTCCAAAATCAAGGTAAGTCGGTCATGCTTGCTGCCGGTGATACTTTTAGAGCTGCAGCGGTAGAGCAGCTTCAAGTATGGGGTGAACGCAACAGCATTCCGGTAATAGCTCAACATACAGGTGCTGATAGTGCATCGGTAGTATTTGATGCTTTTCAAGCTGCAAAAGCACGTAATGTCGATGTGTTAATTGCTGATACAGCAGGGCGCTTGCAAAATAAAGATAACTTAATGCAAGAGCTTGAAAAAATAGCCCGTGTAATGAAAAAAGTAGACCCTGATGCACCTCATGAAGTGATGCTGACTATTGATGCTGGTACAGGCCAAAATGCAATTAGCCAAGTAAACCTATTTAATCAATGTGTAGGTTTAACAGGTATCACATTATCAAAGCTTGATGGTACTGCTAAAGGTGGGGTTATTTTTGCCGTTGCCGATAAGTTTAATATTCCTATTCGTTACATTGGCGTAGGTGAAAGTATTGATGATTTACGTACCTTCAAGAGCGATGACTTTATTGACGCGCTATTTAGTCAAGATGAGGACGACGCTTAATTTACCAAAAGGGAGCCTGCTCCCTTTTTAATTGCGAGGAATACCATTTTATTTAGAGCCTAAGGCTAACAATAAATTGGCAATAATAAAAAATGATAAATTTTCAGCAAGTAAGTAAAACCTATGCCGGTGGACACCGCGCGCTTGAAAAAGTGAACTTTCATATAAAGCCTGGCGAATTGGCCTTTCTAACTGGCCACAGTGGGGCTGGTAAAAGTACACTATTAAAGCTTATTAGCTTAATGGAACGTCCTTCTGCAGGAAACGTGTTTATTAATGGCGTGGATTTAAATAAATTAAATTCCCGTCAAATTCCGTATGCACGTCGCGACATTGGTATTATTTTTCAAAATCATCGATTATTAGAGCGATACACGGTATTTGATAACGTTGCTTTGCCCTTAATTATTGAAGGGACTCACCACAAGCAAATTGCCAAACGTGTGCATGGAGCGCTTGATAAAGTGGGCTTGTTAGATAAAGTGCGCTGTCACCCTTCTACACTTTCTGGTGGTGAACAACAACGAGTAGGGATTGCACGAGCCATCGTCAATTCGCCACCTATATTGCTAGCCGATGAACCTACCGGTAACTTAGACCCTGAATTATCAATGGAAATATTACGCCTGTTTGAAGACTTTAATAAACATGGCACCACGGTTTTAATTGCCACTCATGATTTGGGCTTAGTGTCACGGATGAAGTACCGCAGTTTAACGCTTCATGATGGACGAATGAGCCAAGATCCACTGGCTGAGGGGGTATTATGAGTTTACTGTTCAAAAGCCGTCAAAATAGTAATGATAAACAAAAAAAGTCAGTATTCTCTGGCGGTTACTTTTTTATTATTAATATTTTTCGCCAAGGTGTGTACAGTCTAGGAGAAATGTGGCGCACGCCATTGGCTTCAATGATGACCATTGCAGTACTCGGTTTGAGTTTAACGTTGCCTGCAACACTATATTTAGTGGTAAAAAATGTGCAGCAAGTGAGTAGTGGTTTTGAGCAAGCCAGCGAAATATCCTTGTTTGTAAAAGAAAATATGAGCGAGCAAGAAACGCAAACCTTAGTTAAACGTTTAGCGCTATATCCCGAAATACAAACTGTGACTTTTATTTCTCGCACTGAGGCTTTGGATGAGTTCAAAGAAATGTCTGGCTTTGGTCAGGCTTTAGAATATTTAGATACCAACCCGTTACCGAATGTAGTTTTAGTCACACCAACACAACGACATAGCCAACCTAATGCAGCTAAGCAATTGCTTAAAAAACTTGAAGCCGAACGCGAAGTTGACTTTGGTAAGCTTGATATTGCTTGGCTTGAGCGCCTAAATGCATTACTAAGTTTGTTAAAAGAGAGTGTAATTACTATTGCGCTATTATTACTTACCTCAGTGACGCTTATTATAGGCAATACAATTCGTTTATCTATTATGGATAAAAAAGAAGAAATACAGGTAATGAAGCTAGTAGGGGCAACCAATACCTTTATACACGCTCCCTTTTTATGGACTGGCATTTGGTATGGCGTGATTGGCGGATTGTTTGCCTTTATTTGTGTAGCATTAATGATGTGGTGGCTATCTGCTGCAGTAAGCAGTGTTGCAGGGGTGTATCAAACCAGTTTTACGCTAATAGGGCTTAGTCTTAATGAGTTTGGCGCGTTGGTATTACTTGCTACTAGTTTGGGTTTTATTGGTTCTTACTTATCGGTTAATCGTTACATCTCAGAAATAGAACCTGATAAGGTTTAGGGCTCTAATATAATTCTTAAAACTGTCATGTTTTAAGTTTAAAATAATAAAAAAGCCAAAGCAAAAAGGTTATTTTTGTTTTGGCTAAATCAATTCATAGGTTATTCAGTCGCCTAGCGTAGACTGACTTAACACTAAAAAAACCACTTGATTTATGATTCAAAAAAGTTTTAAATTCAAGTTAGCACTCTTACTAAAAGAGTGCTAAGATGGTTTCAAATGTTTATCACCGAGGTGAAAAATGAGTAAAGATTTATACGCAATGGCACTTACAGTTGGGCAACAAAGCGCAAGTATGGACGGCTACCTTCAAGCTGTTAGTACTATTCCTATGCTTAAAGTTGAGCAAGAGCAGGAACTTGCAAAAAGACTTCAGGAAGAAGGCGATCTTAGTGCTGCAAAGCAACTCATTATGTCGCATTTGCGCTTTGTAGCGCACATAGCTAAAAGCTACTCGGGTTACGGGTTACCTCAAGCTGATTTAATTCAAGAAGGTAACATCGGACTGATGAAAGCAGTAAAACGTTTTGACCCATCAGTGGGTGTACGTTTGGTTTCATTTGCCGTTCATTGGATTAAAGCCGAAATTCATGAGTTTGTGCTTAAAAACTGGCGTATCGTTAAAGTAGCGACGACCAAAGCACAACGTAAATTGTTTTTTAACTTACGTAAAAATAAAAAGCGTTTAGGTTGGTTTAACCAAGCTGAAGTGAGCACAGTAGCTAGCGAGCTAGGTGTGAGTGAAAAAGAAGTACGTGAAATGGAATCGCGTATGAGCGGCCAAGACATGGGCTTTGATTTAACTGGCGACGATAATGATGACGCGCCAACTAGTACTTACTCACCGGTACAGTACTTAACCGATGGTTCTGCTGATTTAGCTGACGACATTGAACAGCAACAATGGCAAGAACAGTCACATACGCGTTTATTTAGCGCTTTGAAAACTCTCGATGAGCGTTCTCAAGATATTGTTAGTGCTCGTTGGTTGTCAGACGATAAAGCAACACTGCAAGAGCTGGCTGAAAAATACAGCGTATCAGCAGAGCGTGTTCGCCAGCTGGAAAAAACAGCAATGAAAAAATTACAAAGCGCGATGAGTTAATCGCACTAAAAAACTGATTAAGCCCTGCATGAAAATGCAGGGCTTTTTTTTAACTAAAAAAGCTAACTAAAAAGGTTAATAGAAAGTATCGTTTTTCTTGTTCTGCTTACCTCTAGTCACATCTATGTATCTTTTAATTAAATATACGCTCTTTAAAATTAATGAATAAGTTTGGTTTTAATTTAAATACATGATTTTAGTTTGTTTTTAATTTGGGTATATGAAAATATTCGCGCACCTGAGCGACTTATCGCTCAAATCGTAGCCTAAATTAAGTCATTTAATTGCTGGTTTGTTGCCTTTCAATTTCATTTAACGCGAGTATTTACACTCAATATGAACTCATATTCACTAAAGAAAAAAATCTTGCTATCGGTCGTTCTTGCCCTAGCCGTTATTATTTTATTGCTGTCGTGGAATAGCTACACCTCTCAAAAAGCGTTACTGCTAAAAAGCAGTATTGATAACGTAAGCCAATCTGGTAAGCAACAGGCTACGAGTATTGAAGATTGGCTAGCTAGTCGCCAGCAGATAATTAAATCGGTTGCGAATAAGGTTGAGGGCAACACGCTCAGCGCACTTCAGCAAGCAGCATTTTCAGGTGGCTTTCAGTTAACTTACTTTGGAGATAGCAGCGGAAAAATGACTGACTCTGATCCCAGTATTGATCGCACCGGCTACGATCCGCGCACTCGTCCATGGTATAAACAAGCACTGCTTCAAAGTAGCACCGTAATTACCAAACCTTATTTAGATACCGCGTATAATCTGTTGGTTGTTTCTATTGCTAAAACCACGCAAAGCGGAGTGGTTGCGGGGGATTTATCGATTGAGGCCTTGGTTGATAGCGTCAATACAATGTCTTTGCCTGCGGATGGGTACGCCATTATGATGCATAAAGATGGCACTGTGATTGCCTACAAAGACGCTAGAAAAGTAATGGCAGATATTACGCGTATTGACTCGAAAATAAATCATCAATTAATTTTATCTAACAGTCAAAACGGTGAATTTACTCCTGTTTACTTTGAGAGTGAAGGCCGAGAGAAGCTAGTTTGGGGTGAAAACATTAACAATACAGATTGGCAGTTGTTGTTTGTATTGGATAAACAAACTTTAGAGGCTCCGCTTATTAGTTTATTGCTGACCCAATTAGTGCTGGTTGCAGTAGCACTTTTACTGAGTGTGTTGGCTATTTCATGGTTGTTGGGTGTATTGCTCGCTCCTTTGAGCCGAGTGTCGCAAGCTTTATCAACAATTGCAGATGGTAACGGTGATTTAACCCAGCGTATAACTGTTGATACGCAAGATGAAGTTGGGGTTCTGGCTGATAGTTTTAATCGTTTTGTTAGCAGCCAACATGAACTGATCAGTCATATTCGTCAATTAGCTACTGACTTAGACTTTGATGCAGAGAAAAGCTTGATCACCAACCAAAGCAGTGTCAGTGAGTTGCAGCGTCAGCAACAAGAAGTGGCTATGGTTGCTACCGCGGTCACAGAAATGGCGAGTGCAACCCATGAAATTGCCGCTAATGCAGAAAACACCGCAACCGCATCGCAACAATCGGCACAAAGTAGCCGTGAAGGTAAGCTGTTAGTTGATAAAACCAGAAACACGATTAATTCACTCGCGGGCGAAATAGACCAAACTACCACAGTTATTGGTGAATTAAGTTTGCATGCTCAGGCTATATCGAGCATTTTAACTACCATTCAAGAAATTGCTGAGCAAACAAATCTCTTAGCGCTTAATGCTGCAATAGAGGCCGCCCGTGCGGGAGAGCAGGGGCGTGGTTTTGCTGTGGTTGCAGATGAGGTGCGCGTGCTCTCAAGAAGAACACAAAACTCTACAGCCGAAATTTATACCACTATAGAAACCTTACAAAACACCACTAAAAAAGCAGTGAGCTTGATGGACAGCAGTAAGGGCTATGCCAACAATAGTGTGGATGATGTAAATGCTGCCGCACACGCACTAGAAGAAATTACTTTGGCGGTAAATGAGATTTCTGATATGGCGGGTCAAATAGCGGTTGCAGCAGAAGAGCAAACGCAAGTGACCAATGAAATTACTAGAAATACGGTTGCTATTAAAGATGTAACCGATGAAATAACTACCTCAGCTACCGCGCATTTAAGCCAAGCCGAAGTATTAAAAGACAGAGCTACAGATCTAAATGCCAAGGTAGCGACATTTGTTTTATAAATACCATACTTATAATTGAGTTAAATTAACTGTTGGGGTAAGGCGTTCGCTTACTCCATCAGTTTAATGAAATGGCTTGTTGTTGGGCTATTTGTACATACTTACGTTCTACCAGCTGTGATACTGGTACCAGTTCAAATCCTTGCTCGATTAATTGCGGCAAAGCTTGGCGTAAAAAATCGATAGTTTCGGGGTAGGGGTGTGCTATTGCAATGGCAAACTGATATTTAGTTGCTTTTGACTTTAGCTCTTCTAGCCTAAATTGTAGCTGCTCAGGGGTAGTTATATTATCTAAAAATACATGCCGACCAATATTTTCTACCCCCAAAAAGTTAGCTGCATTTTGCGCCTGGCTTAATTCGGTTGTTCGGCTATCGAGAAAATACAACTGACGCTTTTTAAGTACTTCCATGGTCCACTTCATTGCTTGGCTTTGCTGAGTGAGTGCAGAACCCATATGATTATTAACCCCTTTAACTTGTGGCAAACTCGCCAGTGCATTACCGAGTGTTTGTTGAAGTTGTGCTTTATCCATATTTAAAGTAAGCGCCCCAGGGCCTAGCTTTTTACCATTTAAAGCTTGCATAGGCACATGCAACAGGAGCTCTTTATTTGACTGACTAGCAAGGGTTGCAAATATTTGAGAATAGGGGGTATGAGGCAAAATTGAATAAGACAATTGCCCAGGTAAACTTAGGAATTCTAGGTCACGTTGATGATAACCTATGTCATCGATCACTATGGCTATTTGTTTGGCTTTAACACCATAGGGTGTAGCAAATAGGATTAAAAAAAGCCCAGCTAACACCATTAAACTTATAATTTTCACGTTTTATAATTTTTATTATCTTTAAATAGTTTACCGTTTTTATTGCATGCTAAGTAGCTGTTTTGCTTTTACTAACTGGATATCGGCTAATTCTTCAGCGTTAAAAACGGTGTTTTGTTCTGATTGTTCATTTTTTATTATAACGGCTTTATTTGTTTGTGGAAGTGTTGTTTGATTAATCGTCACATTTGGAGTTACGCCAATCCCTTCAATAGACTCTCCCAGTGGTGTAAAGTAACGTGCGGTGGTTAGTTTTAAGGCGGTATCGCCGTCGCCTAATGGAATAAGTGATTGCACTGTTCCTTTACCAAACGACTGACTCCCTACTATTTTTGCACGTAGATTTTCTTTTAACGCTGCAGCCAGTATTTCTGCTGCTGAGGCTGAATTTTCATTAATCAGGACAACAATCGGAGCACCTTTCAAAATATCGCCGCGTTTAGCGTAAAAAGATTGATTCGAATCATAAAAGCGCCCTTTGGTCGTTACAATTAAGCCATCTTGAAGAAACAGGTCTGCTATCGCAACTGCACTCTTTAAAGTGCCTCCCGGGTTATCTCGTAAATCAATAATTAGGCCTTTTAATGAATGGCCATAATGGTTTTGCATGGCGGCTATTTGCAAGGCAACTTCATGCAAAGTGTGATTAGAAAAGTTATTAATAGCGATATAACCGCTACCTGAGTCAAGTAGTTGCTTAGTTACACTCGTTAGCTTAATTTGTTTTCTACTTAGATTAAATATTAGCGGTGTTTGAGTGTTATTACGGGTAATACTTAGCTGTACTTTACCGTTAACACTGTCTTTGATGTATTGTGCAACTAAATCAATCGGACTATTTTCTACATAGTGCTTATTAACGGCAGTAATTATATCGCCTGAGCGAAGACCTGCTTGTTTGGCTGGTGAATTATTAATTACTTTAACAATCGTGGTGCGTTGCTCGATGCTTTTTACTTCTATACCTAGGCCGGTATAGCGACCATTCGTGTTATTAAATAATGCATTTAGCTCATTTTTATCTAAATACTTAGAGTAGGCGTCGAGCTTAGAGTATAAGCGTTCAAATTGAGACGAGTTGTATTCAATATACTCACTGTTTTGCAGTGCTAAATCATCAACGTAGTAGGTGTGAATATTAAACAGTATTTCATTTATTTTTTGGCTTTCTAAGTCTTTAACCGAGCTTGCATAGGCTGTATTTATAAAGCCAAAAAACACTAATAAAACAAATAAGATAAAACAAAAGCAGGGTGCACGCTTTTTCACAGAGGTTTTTTGTTGGCAAATGTGTGTGTTTATCATAACTGCCTCTAACAGGATGCAGCTATTTTGATATTAAATACGCCTGCACCATTTTATGGGATTAACAGCACGCCCTTTATGACGTATTTCAAAGTATAGACCAGAATCGGCTTGTCCACCGCTTTGCCCAACTAATGCAACACTTTCACCTTCTCTGACCATATCACCCACGTCTTTTAGCAAGGTTTGTGCGTGTCCGTATAAGCTCATAAAACCTTGACCATGGTCAAGTACGATTACCCAGCCATAGCCTTTTAACCAATCAGCAAACACTACTTGGCCATTATCAATGCTATTAACAGAAGTCCCTTCAGATGCAGAAATTAATACACCTTTCCAGTTTATTCCGCCGTGCTTACGTTGGCCAAACCTATGCGCTAATTTCCCTTTGCTCGGCCAGTTTAATTTTCCTTTATTACGATTTAAGCCAAGTAGTTCAATTTTTGTGACTTTTTCTTCTTCTTCAAGTTCTTTGATAGTTGCAATTAGAGTTTGTTCGTTTTCTTCTAAATAGCTAATGGAATTTTTGGTTTTATTTAACTGCTTTTTTAGGTTTTGTAAGCTTGCTTGGCGCTCATTTTTAGCCCCAAGAAGTGCTGCTTGTCGTCTTTTTTGTTCTTCAAATAAAGCAACCAGCCTCTCTTTTGTTTTCGCAAGCTCAGCTTGATTTTTTGCAATCTCAACTTGCAGTGCTTTAAGATCATCAAGTTGCTTTATACGAGCTTTATTTAGGTAGTTATAGTAGCTAAGTGTGCGTTCAAATTTGGCGGTATCTTCTTGGTTAAGTAGCATTTTTGAATAGTCATCGCTACCTGCCATATAAGCACTTTTTAACTGTGCTGCTAAAATACGTTGAAATTGGGCTTGTTGTTTTTCAAGCTTTGCCGCGCGTTGTTGTTGCTCTGCTTGCTGTTGTTGTGTTTTTTTAACGGATTGCTCAGCCATATTAAGTGCTTTAGCGTTTTTCGCTATAGCGAGCTCATGTGTTTTTAGTTTTTGCTGCTGTTTAGCTATTTCTTTTTGCTGTTGTTGAAACTCAGCTTGGCTTTGCTCTAAAGCAACTTGTACTTGGGATAGGTCTTTTTTGGTACGATCTTCATTAGCCACTGCAACGGCAGTGGCTAATGAGTTTAGTACACATATACACGCAATGATGCGGCATGCGCTTTTATTCATAAATTATTTCAACACCATAATTGGCGAACCGGTCATTTCTGCAGGTTGTTCCAAACCCATTAAATGCAGCATAGTAGGTGCAACATCGCTCAAGGCTTTACCGGTATGCGCTTGTGCGTCACGACCTACATAAATAAAGGGTACTGGCTCGCTAGTATGTGCTGTGTGCGCTTGGCCTGTTTTAAGGTTTGCCATTTGCTCTGCATTACCATGATCAGCAGTTATTAGTGCTTCTCCACCATATTCTTTAAGGGCATCAACTACACGACCAATACAGCTATCTACTGCTTCACAGGCTTTAACTGCCGCTTCAAATACACCTGAGTGGCCGACCATATCGCCATTAGGGTAGTTACAAATAATGGCATCATACTTTCCACTTTTTATTGCTGCAACGAGTTTATCGGTAAGCATTTTTGAGTTCATTTCTGGCTGTAAATCATACGTTGCTACTTGAGGAGATGGGATCAGCTCGCGAGTTTCGCCGTCAAACTCATTTTCGCGTCCGCCACTAAAGAAAAAGGTAACGTGGGCATATTTTTCAGTTTCAGATATACGTAGCTGAGTTTTACCTTGTTTTTCAAACCATTCGCCAAGTACGTTATTAAGCGGCGTTGGGCCAAAAGCCACTGGCGCATCAATATCAGCAGCGTACTCAGTCATCATCACAAAGGCACTAAGCTCGGGCGATTTTTTCTTATTAAAGCCGTCAAAATCAGGTTCGACAAAGGCGCGAGTGATTTCGCGTGCGCGGTCTGCTCTAAAGTTGGCAAATATAATGGTGTCGCCATCATTTACTTTTACTGATTCGCTACCTTTTGGGGTAATAGTACTTGCTGCTACAAATTCGTCATTTTCATCGCGCTCATAAGCCGCGTTAAGTGCGTTTACGCCATCTTCATAATCAAAGTCGCTTTCACCTAGGGTGATTAAATTATACGCTTTTTCAACACGGTTCCAGCGGTTGTCTCTATCCATGGCATAGTAACGACCAATTAATGAGGCTAAACGGCCACATTTAAGTTCGCTAAACAAGGCTTCAATACGCTCAATTGATGCTTTAGCGCTGCGTGGGGCAGTATCTCTGCCATCTAAAAAGGCATGAAAGTACACCTCTTTAGCGCCGCGTTTTGCAGCCAATTGTATACTCGCCACAATATGATCTTCGTGACTATGAACGCCACCAGGGCTTAGCAGTCCCATAATATGAACGGCTTTGTTGGCATGAACAGCTTTATCAATGTTTTCAACCAGTGCAGGGGTTGTATCAAATTCGCCATCATCAATGGCTTTTGTGATGCGAGTAAAATCTTGATACACAATACGACCAGCACCTAAATTAACATGGCCAACCTCAGAATTACCCATTTGACCACCAGGAAGACCCACATCTAAACCCGATGCTGAAATTAATGTATGAGGGCGAGTTGCCCAAAGCTCATCTAACACAGGGGTATTAGCAGCTAAAATGGCATTACTTTGCTCATCTTCTCTGTATCCCCAGCCATCTAAAATCATTAATACCAGTGGTTTTTTATGCTCTGTCATAGTCACTCCTGAATAATTAGCGTTGCTAAAATACACGCTAACATTAATGCCAACATGCCAAGCTTAAGCATACCGTGTTTTATAGCTAGGATCAGCAATGAAAAGAAGATATTAAAAATTTTCAATGAGCTCACTCTCTCAATTGAATATTTTAAAGGGTTAGGTTATTTTTCAGTTAAAAGAGCACTACATTGTGGCTTTCACGCGTGCTTAAACTCGCATTTTTAGCTGATTTGGGTATACTTGCGCGGCTAATCCCTACTTTATTCAAGTATTGAATAGGTTTGTGGGGTAAGTTAAGCCTATGTGTAGGTAAAACTCAGAGTAGCCTAGCAGTGCTCTAAATTGACTTATTGATGAGTGGCTGCT
This sequence comes from Pseudoalteromonas sp. S1610, assembly GCF_005887465.1. Lineage (GTDB taxonomy): Bacteria > Pseudomonadota > Gammaproteobacteria > Enterobacterales > Alteromonadaceae > Pseudoalteromonas > Pseudoalteromonas undina. The sequence goes on from NZ_PNDI01000034.1 coordinate 11,372, forward strand.
CATTGTGTAAGTACAATAAATATGAATTAAATATCTAAAACACCTTGTTTTAGCATGTAACTTTATAGTGGAAGTCGAATGGATCAATATATTGAATTTGTCTCAAATCATCCAATTCTAAGCCTAGCTTGGGTTGCGATTGCGTTTCTTATTGTTAGTGGCGCAATAAAAAGTAAATTTTCAGCAATTCGTCAGATCAATCCTCAGCAGTTAACGTTACTTATTAACCGCGAAGACGGTCAGGTTGTTGATATGCGCGGGCAAAAAGAGTTTAAAACAGGTCATATTGCCGGTGCTGTGCACTTAAACCCAGAAAAAGCTAAAGAATCTGATTTCTCAACCCTTGAAAAGTATAAGAGCAAACCCATTATAGTGGTATGTGCTGCAGGCATGACTGCCTCAGGTGTTGCAACCGCAATGCATAAAGCAGGCTATGAACAGGTTTATGTTTTATCTGGCGGTATGGGTGCGTGGCAATCAGCAAGTCTGCCAACAACAAGCGGTCGCTAATATCTCTTAGCTAAACCGATTAAGGATTAATTATGAGTAACGTTGTTTTATACACCAAAGGATATTGTCCTTTTTGTCATCGCGCATTAGCGCTGTTAGACAGCAAAGGTGTAGAATACACAAACATTGATATTGGCGTTCAGCCAGAGCTTCGCGATGAAATGATCGCCAAAGCCGGTGGCGCAAGCACGGTTCCACAAATTTTTATTAACGATGAACACATCGGTGGCTGTGACGACATGATGGCACTAGAAGCACAAGGTCACCTTGACGCTAAGCTAAGTGCTTAATTTAATTTATTATAATAAATAACAGGTTAGGAATAACAATGAACGAACAAAATCAAAACGCAGCAGCAGAAGCTGATGCAGGCGCACAGTTTACTATTCAACGTATTTACACTAAAGATGTGTCGTTTGAAACGCCAAATTCACCAGCTATTTTTCAAAAAGAGTGGGCTCCAGAAGTAAAATTAGATTTAGATACACGCTCTAATAAGCTTGATGAAGGTGTATACGAAGTTGTTTTAGCATTAACTGTGACGGCATCTATCGGTGAAGAAACTGCGTTTTTGTGTGAAATTCAGCAAGCAGGTATTTTTACTATTGCTGAAGTTGAAGAAATGCAATTAGCACACATGCTAGGTGCATTCTGTCCTAACGTGTTATTCCCATATGCACGTGAAGCGGTATCGAACTTAGTAAATCGTGGTACGTTTCCACAACTTAATCTTGCGCCAGTTAACTTTGACGCATTATTTGCACAGTACATGCAGCAACGCACAGCGCAAGCTGAGCAGGCTTCAGCAGACGCATAATTTATGAATACAGCAACATCAGCTGTTACTGTTTTAGGGGCGGGGTCATATGGCACCGCCCTTGCTATTTGTTTAGCCCGAAATGGTCACAAAGTGACTTTATGGGGGCGCAATAGCCAAGACGTTGCGACGCTTGCAGCTGAGCGAAAAAATCAACGTTACTTACCTGATATTCCTTTTCCTGACACCTTAACTCTTGAAGCCGATTTACAGCATGCAACAGCAGCTAGCGATATTGTTTTAGTTGTTGTGCCAAGTCATGCGTTTGCTGACACGTTAAAGCAAATTAAACCGGCTTTGCGCTCTGATGCAAAAATAGCGTGGGCTACTAAAGGGCTTGAGCCAGATACTGGGCGTTTATTGCAAGAAGTGGCAGTGCAAGAACTCGGTGAAGAAGTACCATTAGCAGTGCTTTCGGGGCCAACTTTTGCCAAAGAAATGGCTAAGGGCTCACCAACCGCTATTTCGGTGTCATCAACGTCATCAGCATTTGCGAAACAAATTGCCGATTTATTACATTGCGGTCGCTCGTTTAGAGTGTACAACAATGACGACTTTATTGGCATACAGCTTGGTGGTGCGGTTAAAAACGTAATTGCTATTGGTGCAGGGATTTCTGATGGTGTTGGCTTTGGTGCAAATGCACGTACCGCGCTTATTACCCGTGGTTTAGCAGAGTTATCGCGTTTGGGTTGTGCCCTAGGTGCAAAGCCAGAGACCTTTATGGGGATGGCTGGGTTAGGCGATTTAATTCTAACCTGTACCGATAATCAGTCGCGCAATCGCCGTTTTGGTTTAGCCTTAGGTCAAGGTGAAAGTGTTGATGATGCGATTGCATCAATCGGCCAAGTAGTTGAGGGATTTAGAAATACCAAAGAAGTGTATTTACTCGCGCAGCGTGCTGGTGTTGAAATGCCAATCACTGAGCAAATATACAAAGTACTTTATGAAAATAAAGACATGAAAGCAGCTGCTATGGCCTTATTAGGTCGTGAACAGAAATCAGAATAAAACGAACTGCTAGGTTTTAGGTGACAGGTATTTTGTTTACCTAAAACCTAAAACCTAAAACCTAAAACCTAAAACCTAAAACCTTATTGGGCGTTTGGAAAACCAAGCTGGCGCCAAGATTCATACACAAACACAGCGACCGCATTAGATAGATTCATACTGCGGCTATCGGCTTGCATAGGAATACGCACGCGTTGCTCGTTTGGCAGTGCTTGAATCATGTCATCAGGTAAGCCTCGGGTTTCTGGGCCGAATACTAAGCAATCACCCGCTTCATACTGTGCTTGGTGATGAAACTGACTACCTTTAGTGGTGCACGCATACACTTTTTTAGGCTGGCACTTTTCTAAGTAAGCTTCAAATGAAGCATGACGTTGCACATGACTAAATTCGTGATAATCAAGGCCAGCGCGTTTTACACGTTTGTCATCCCACTCAAACCCTAACGGTTCGATTAAATGCAGTGCATAGCCTGTATTGGCACATAAACGAATGATATTCCCGGTGTTAGGCGGAATTTCAGGTTGGTATAAAACAATATCCAGCACAATAAGCCCTATAAAATCTTTAATTTGACGGGCTCAGTATACACGAACAATGAATAAAAAATGATATACTGAAAACATTAAATACAGCATAAAACGGAAAGATACGTGCATAATCGCAGTTATGAATTTTGGGTCAAAGCTTCAAGCATCGTGACCATGGTCATGGTGAGCCTAATGATTGCGACCAAAGCATGGGCGTGGCTGGCGTCGGGTTCGGCGTCAATGCTTGGCTCATTAACCGACTCATTAATGGATATCACAGCGACACTAATGAGCTTTTTGGTTTTATCATATGCACTGCGCCCTGCTGACGATGACCACCGATTTGGTCACGGTAAAGCGGAGGCGCTTGCAGGGTTAGGGCAAGCAGCTTTTATTGCAGGTTCGGGTTGTTTATTGGCGTTTCACGGTATTGAGCGACTCATTAACCCCGTACAGCTGACCCATTCATTATTAGGTGTATGGGTGAGTATTTTTGCCATAGTGTGTACATTAGTGATTGTATTTGTGCAAAATAAAGTCGTGAAGCATACAGAGTCAATCGCTATCAAAGCCGATTCTGTGCACTACAAGGGCGATTTAATTTTAAACGCTGCGGTGCTACTTGCTATTTTGCTGGCCTATTATGGGGTACTGTATGCTGACCCTTTGTTTGCGATAGGTGTGGCAGGGTATTTACTTTATAACAGCTGGGATATAGCAACAGAGAGTGCCTCACACTTAATGGATAAAGAGCTGCCCGATGAAGAAAAGCAAAGCATTTTTGAGATAGCGCGTAACCATAATGACGTTTATGGGGTGCACGGTATTCGCACTCGACAAGGCGGTAAAGTTAAGTTTATTCAGCTGCATTTAGAGCTTGATGACAATTTACCACTTATTCGTGCCCATAAAGTAGCAGATGAAGTAGAAGCCATGATAAGTGCTCGTTTTGAATCTGAGGTAGATATACTCATCCACCTAGATCCGCTTTCTGTTTTAGTGAATTCTAAAACTGCTCAAGAAGTAACAGACTCACAAAACTGATAAAAATTAGCTAATAGCGGCTTTCGAATTTCGTCACGTTCAAAAAGTAGCTCGTGTTTTGCATCTGCAAAACTCTCGATTGTTGCATGAGCATGCCTTTTTACAAAACTATACTGCGCTTTGTTATTAACCACTGTATCGCTAGCTGCACTTGCTATAAACAATGGAATTGGTACGTTTAGATTATCAATCGACTTTAAGAATGATATCGTAGCTGCGAGCCAGCCAAACGTAACGCCACCTAATTGTATGTTAGGTTCTAATTGATAGGCTTGCCTAAAGTAGGTGTAACGCTCCTCGCTGCTAGTAAGTACGTTTTCTGTAAATGGGATTGGGTTGTAGTTGCCTTGTCCAAATGCATAGCAAGAGTGTAAACCAAGCCAAGTGGCTAAGTTAACAATAAATTGCGTTGGTATTTTTGGTACGTCTTTTGTAAAAATATCAAACATAGGCGCAGACAAAAACACACCTTTATAGCTGTTTTCAAAATTAGCTAAATAATCAACTGCTATCGCGCTACCCATTGAATGAGCCAGCATGACTTTTTTACCTTGCCAATGCTTTGAAACTATTTGCTGATCAAAGTTATTAAGGTCATTGCTGTAGTTATCATAATGTTTTACAAAGCCTTTATGCTTATTTTTAAGATGTCTGTAAGAGCGCCCCTGACCTTGGTGATCCATAATAAACACAGCAAAATTATTACAGTATAGCTCCCATATCAGTTCTTTATACTTTTCTAGGCCCTCAACACGCCCCGTACTTATCACTACTGCAGTGGTAGCATTGTTAGGGATTGCGTATGCGTAAAATAACTTTCCTGCAGGTGTATCTAAGTAGCTTTTAGTTAAATGTGAAGTATAAAAAACACTAATGGCCTCTTGATTACTCTGAAGCTGGGCTTCTGAACTATAAAACATGCTTTACTCTTTGATTAACGGCAAGGTTATATTAGCACACAAGCCACCTTGTTCTTTATTCGATAAGACTAAATTTCCGCCATGCGCTATTACCGCATTTTTTGCAATGGCTAACCCTAACCCCGTACCCCCGCTGATGCGGTCCCGGGCATCTGATTGCCTAAAAAACGGTTCACACAATTTATCAAGTTGCGCTTTAGGGACGCCTGGACCATCATCACATATTTGTATGTATATGGTATCACTGTGTTTTAAGCTAATACTAATAGTATGTTGTGCATATTTAATGGCGTTGCGCAGAATGTTCTCTAAGGCACTGGCAATCAACATTTCGTCGCACTCTATATTTACTTCAACATTACCGTGTACAACTAGGGCTTTATTGTGCTGTTTTGCTTCAAACTGAGCATCGTTAATCACATGGTCAACAATCACTTGCAGCGACTGTGTTTGCAGCGATAAAGGTTGGCTATTAGCTTCTAAGCGCGATACCTGCAATACATCGGCTATCATTTTATCTAGTTGATTAGCTTCTTTTTCAATACGCAATAAATACGATTGGCTTGCTTCACTTGCCTGCATTTGTGCCAACCCCGTAGCCATTTTTAAACGGGTTAGCGGAGAGCGTAATTCATGGGATATATCGGCTAATAAACGCTTTTGAGCGCTGAGTAGCTGCTCAAGTTGATCAGCCATACGGTTAAAGTCGCGTCCTAAAACTCCAAGTTCATCTTTTCGCTGACTATTTATCGCCGCACGCGCACTTAAATCACCGTTTGAAAGCTTGATTGCTGCTTGTTTTAAGCTATTTATAGGGGCAATTAAGTTACGACTAAATAAGAAACTTAATGTAAGTGAGGCGATAATTGCAATGGAAATTTTTAACCAAACGGGTAATAATCTTAAGCGAATAAAGAGTGGTCGCTGCTGATTGATATCGATTTCATATAACTCAAATTCCCCTTCAGGAACCCGAATGCGTACAGGGCCAAAAGCTTGGTAATATTCAGTAAAAATAACCTGTGGCGACATGCCCTTACTAAAGTTAAGTAAGCTTAAATCAATATTGTTCTCAACATTTTTACTGATCAACACTTCATCGCTATTTTGCGAATTTAAATAAAGTAACTTACGTTTAGTTAAACGCGGATGAGTAATAATATCATTAATAGAGCGCTTGTGTTTATGTGCGCTACGCTCAATACCTCGTGCCAAATATTCTAGGTTTTTTTGCATCGGCCCTTGTAGTGGATCATGGCTAATAGCGTTTATTAGTGAAATATTACTTAAGAAAAAGAGCGCTGTAAAAGTGCCTATAATCGTCAGCCAAAACCACGTAAAGACCTTAAAAAATAAATAATACCGTGGGTGGCGAAGCCAACTAAAACGCAGAGGTTTATTCTCCTTGGATGAAGACATAACCCGTTCCCCTCATTGTTTTAATTTTATCGCCCTCAATATGCTCGGCTATTTTTTTACGAATATTGCTCACATGCATATCTATAGAACGGTCGAAAGATGCTAAGCGTCTGCCTAATACATCTTCGCTTATTTGCTCTTTGCTAATTACATCAGGCGCGTGTTTTATCAATAAAGCGAGTATTTCGTATTCGGTGCCCGTTAGTGTGAGGGGGCTGTTATTAATACTGGCCTCTCGCGCAGCAAAATTAATAGTAATACCATTTAAAGAGAGCTTTTTATTAGTGTTATTGCTTACACTATTTATATGTTCAATGCGGCGAGTAATTGCTTTTACGCGGGCAAGGAGTTCTCTATGATTAAACGGCTTTGGTATGTAGTCGTCAGCGCCGAGCTCTAAACCAAAAATACGGTCAAAGTCTTCTCCTTTAGCAGTCAACATAATCACTGGTGTCAATTTACTTTGCCTGAGTTGCTTCAGCACTTCAAAGCCATCTATAGAGGGCAGCATAACGTCTAGTAATATAAGCGCGTAATCGTTTTGCAAGGCAAGCTCTAAGCCTTGTTGACCATCATGTGAGGTTTGAACGCTAAAGCCCTGTGCACTTAGGTATTCGCTTAATAATTCGCATAAACCGGTATCATCATCAATCATTAATAGTTTCATATATAAAGCCTTACGCGCTGTTTATGGTTTTATTTTACGCGTTTAATGTATCAATAGTTAGTCTTTACATAACCTTTACACTGCTTTGCGTTACTTTGCATTGAGCCGGTTATAGTGAACACACTGGTTAGCAGCCAACAACCAACCCAATATAAAGGTGATGATTATGACTAAAGTAAACACGCTATCAAAATTAGTACTTATATGTGGCTTAACAGCTGCAACGCTCAGTGCGGGCAGCGCATTCGCAAAAGGCGATGGCTATAAACAAGGTCACTCTCAAGCGCGCTTTTTACTTTCTGAGCGAGCAGCAGATAAGCTGGCACTTACGCAAGGTCAACAAACACAACTAAAAGCGATTTTTACAGCGCAAAAAACGCAAATTAAAGCGCTAAGAAGCCAAGACAAAGACGTGCGCAAGGCACAGCGTCAAGCCTATAAAGCACAAATGGATGCATTATTGTCAGCGCCAAATTTTGATGAAAATGCAGCGAAAGAGTTATTAACCGCACGCCAAGATAAGAAACAGCAATTGGGGTTAATTAAATTAAAAACCCAGCATCAAGTAATGCAATTGCTTAACGCTGAGCAAAAAGAAAAGTTAGCTAAAATACAGCAGCGAATGAATAAAAAACACCGTAAACATAGATCATAACGTTTTAACGCAAAGCAAAAAGCCAGCTAAATGCTGGCTTTTTTATATTACACGAGTGATTATTTAAAAAAGTCATCTTCATTTTTTGCCATCATTGCTTCAATGTCTTCAATCATGTCTTGATTGAATTCATCTGCAGAGGTGATGGGTGCTGAAATTTTATTATTTTCAAACGACCACTCACCTAAGTCAATAAGTTGGCAACGCTTTGAACAAAAAGGGCGGTGCGGACTTTGTGCTGACCATTCTACTTTTATTTTGCAGGTTGGGCAGTTAACCATAGTTGGCATAATTTACTCTCAAATTGATATAGGCTTAGCCGCTCAATTTATCGTTAAGCAACTAAGCACTTTATTTAAAAACTAGTAACACGGTTTATCTCAGCCAGAGAGGTAACGCCCTCTGCTGCTTTTCGAAGACCTGATAAGCGTATGTTATTAAACCCTGCTTTAAGTGATACTTCGGCAATTTCTAGTGAGTTACCCCCACGCATAATAATTTGTGCAATTTCTGGAGTAACTTTCATAACTTCGTAAATACCAACACGGCCTTTGAAGCCATCTGTACAGTTTTCACAGCCTTTAGGGGCATATAAAACCATATCCTGTATTTGCTGTTCACTAAAGCCTTGGCGCATAAGTTCTTCACGAGGTAATTGCTCTGACGTTTTACATTTAGAGCATAACCTTCGGGCTAAACGCTGGGCGATTATCAAGCTGATTGAACTGGCCACATTATACGCGGGTACGCCCATATTTAACAAACGAGTAATCGTTTCTGGTGCTGAGTTTGTATGTAATGTAGATAACACTAAATGACCGGTTTGCGCCGCCTTAATTGATATTTCAGCGGTTTCTAAATCACGTATTTCACCGACCATTACTACATCGGGATCTTGGCGTAAAAATGCCCGCAAAGCGTTAGCAAATGTCATGTCGGCTTTAGTGTTTATTTGTACTTGGTTAATCCCTTCGAGGTTAATTTCTACCGGATCTTCGGCGGTACTAATATTTCGCTCGGGCTGATTTAGTATATTTAAGCCCGTATACAGGGATACGGTTTTACCCGAGCCAGTTGGGCCAGTAACTAAAATCATCCCCTGAGGTTGATTTAGTGCATCGAGGTAGAGCTCTTTCTGTTCGGGCTCATAGCCTAAAACATCAATACCTAACATGGCACTTGATGAATCGAGGATACGCATTACAATTTTTTCGCCCCACAAAGTGGGCATAGTACTAACACGAAAATCAATACTTTTACGTTCTGTCACTTTGAGTTTTATACGGCCATCTTGTGGCTTACGTTTTTCAGCGATATCAAGGCGTGACATAACTTTTATACGAGCAGATAGCTTACTGGCTAAGGTATTTGGCGGGCTGGCTACCTCATGCAAAATTCCGTCGATACGAAAGCGAATACGGTATTTATGTTCATAAGGTTCAAAGTGAAGATCCGAAGCGCCTTTTTTTATTGCGTCCATTAAAATTTTATTAATGTAGACAATAATAGGGGCGTCGTCTTTGTCATCGTCTTTAGGCGTATGATCTTTTTGTGGCTCAGAATCTAGTTCAGCAAACTCTTTAAATTCATCCTCACTTAAATTAAGGCTACCTGCAGCATCAAGTAGTTGCTCAATTTTATGGTCAAGCTGTAGGTAGTCAACCACCACCACTTCACACGATAAACCGGTGCTAAATTCAAAGTTTTCAAAAGCGCCGTAATCGGTAGGATCTGAAGCGGCAATATATACTTTTCTGCCTTTTTGTACCAAAGGTAAAATATGATGCTTGCGGATCAGCTTTTCTTTAACTAGCTCGGCAGGAATTTGTGCAACATTAAAATCTTTTAAATCAAAAAAAGGCACTCTAAACAAATCAATACATTGCTCAGCTAAATCGTTGCTATCTATTTTTCCGCATTTAGAAATAAGTTCTGCGGTTGACGCAAAGTCTTGCTGCTTGGCTTTTACGGTATCGGTATCAACCCGGCCGAGGGTAATAAATTTTCTTAGTAACGGTGAGTTAATATTCATTGCGCACCTGATTTAATCCTTCTTTACTCAGCAATTTATCAGAAAAAAGAAAGGAATACATTAATCGTACCAATGCAGCAGATAATTTACCGATAAAAATATCAGTTTATTGCGCTGTGATTGGGTCAGTCACTCTATATTGTAGACTTTGCTTGCTGTAAATAATAACTATGTAGCCTAAGTAAGTCTTGTTTTACATCGTTTAAATCGCGGTTGTTATTTAAAATATCATCCGCTTTTTGTTGTTTATGCTCACGAGACATTTGTGCGTCAATAATTTGTTTTGCTTGTTCAGAGCTTATATTGTCACGTTTTGTGGTGCGGGTAATTTGTATTTCTACTGGTACATCAATCAGCAAGGTGCGATTACAGTAGCGATCAAGCCCATTTTCAAATAATAACGGGGCAACTAAAACCACATAGTCGCTTTGCGCGTTTTTTAAGTCAGTGAGTAGTTTAGTGCGTATTAAAGGGTGCAGCAGCGCATTGAGCCATGTTTTTTGTTCAGGATTACTAAAAATCCGCGCTCGTAGTTCGCCACGGTTTAATGCGCCATGTTCATCGAGTATGTCAGTGCCAAAATGCTCAACAATAGCCTTTAAACCATCAGTGCCAGGTTCAACTACTTGGCGAGCCACAATATCCGCATCAACAATAGTAATGCCTAGTTCTGCCAACATATCGCTAACTGCGGTTTTACCGCAGCCAATTCCGCCGGTTAGTCCCAATACCCAGTTGTTTTTATGATGTTGTGTATTGTTCATAGTTAGTAGCCAATAAAATTAAAATAGCTGTTTTGCAGTTGTGTACCCCATAGCATAGTGATCCAACCGGCTATTGCTAAGTAAGGGCCAAAAGGAATAGGGGTTGCTTTGTTTTTACCTTGAATACTCAGTAGGGCAATGCCAATAACAGCGCCAACTACGCTTGAGAGTAAAATAATGGTCAATAACGATTGCCAACCCAGCAGTGCGCCAAATACAGCCAGTAATTTAAAGTCGCCATAACCCATACCTTCTTTGCCGGTTATTAACTTAAACAGCCAAAACACGCTCCACAAGCTTAAATAACCACATGCTGCACCAATAATGGCATCGCTAGGGGCTATGGTATAACCCACAACTGAGGCGATTAACGCCAGCCATAAAAGCGGCAAAGTAAGCTGATCTGGCAGTAGCATGTGATCAATATCAATAAAAGTCAGTGCTACCAATGCCCAAGTTACTACAATGTACAATAAGGCCTGCTCAGTTGCGCCAAAAGTGTAAGCAACAACTAGGCTTAAAATAGCGGTAATGGCTTCAACGATTGGGTAACGCACTGAGATTGGGTTATCACAGGTTGCACATTTACCTTTTAAAAATAACCAACTAAATATAGGGATGTTTTGCCATGGCTTAATGGCTGCTTTGCACTTGGGACAACATGAGTTGGGCTTAACTAAATTAAACGTGCCAGTAGTCTGTGAAGTGGTCTGTTCAGCCTTTGGGCTGGTTAGTTCATCGGCTAATAATAAGCGGCATTCAGTTTGCCATTCTTTTTGCATCATCAGTGGCAAGCGGTATATCACCACATTTAAAAAACTACCAATACATAAACTCACTAGGGCAACTGTGGTCAAATAAAACCATAAGTTAGCTTGCATCGCGTGGCTGATATCAATAAAAAGACTTTGCATTTATTTTACCTAAAACTAAATTCTGTGTTGATAATACAGTGGTTTTATATAAGTGCAAAATTAGGATTAGGTTAAAGGTTCGGGCAACGAGATGCGGGTACCCTCGCGTTTTAATTGTTCTGTAGGCGGGGCTTTATGCCGCGCAAGGTCATTATTCACAAAGAGGTTAAGAGACGCTTCGCTTTTAGAGGTAGTTAAGGTTACGGGTAACGAGCTGCGGGCCTCGCACCTCGACCCTAAAACCTGTTTAAATAACTGAACCTAGTTGGAAAATAGGTAAGTACATGGCCACAATTAAGCCGCCAACTAATACACCGAGTACCGCCATGATTAATGGCTCCAGTAAGCTAGATAGGCCATCTACCGCGTCATCTACTTCTTGCTCGTAAATAGTGGCGACTTTAGCGAGCATGCCATCAAGCGATCCTGATTCTTCACCAATGGCGACCATTTGCACTACCATATCGGGGAATATTTTTGAATTACGCATTGCCCAATTCATTTGATTACCTGAGCTTACCTCGGCTTTTATTTCTAAAATAGCATAACGGTAAACCGCGTTTCCTGAGGCACCGGCTGCAGAATCCAAAGCATCCACCAATGGTACACCAGCAGCAAAGGTGGTCGATAAAGTACGTGCATAACGCGCTACGGCTGCTTTATTTAAAATCATACCAACAACAGGGAGTTTAAGTATGGCGCGGTCAGTGGCATCACGCAGTTTTAAACTTCTTAAATGTGCTTCTTTAAATATATAACCAAATGCCACAACGCCAATTAGGGCTATCCACCAGTTGGCTTGCATAAATTCAGAAATGGCGATGACGAATAACGTAAAAGCGGGCAGTTCGGCACCAAAGCCAGCAAAAATATCTTGAAATTGCGGTACTACAAATATCAGCAAGATAGAGGTAACAATGAATGCGACAACTAAAACTGCCGCTGGATAAAACATGGCTTTTTTAATTTTTGATTTCAGCGCTTCTGATTTTTCTTTATAAAGGGCGACGCGGTCAAATATTTTATCCAAAGAGCCTGACTGCTCACCTGAGGCCACTAAATCGCAATATAAATCATCAAAATAACGAGGATGCTTTCTAAGTGCCATTGATAATGGTTGCCCCGCTTTAACCTCATCACCAATGGTTTCCATGAGTTTGCTCACGCTTTTATTAGTGGAGCCAGAGCCTATCATCTCAATTGATTGTATCAGCGGCACACCTGCCATCAGCATAGTGGCTATCTGCCTTGTCACTAAAGCAATATCCTTTGGGGTGATTTTTTGTATTCTTTGAATACCAAACAAAGGCTTGGCTCTTCGTTTGACTTTTGAGGGAGTAATGCCTTGCTTACGAAGCTGTGCCTTAACTAAGGCAATGCTGGAGCCTGTCAGCTCACCTTCGAGTTTTTTTCCTCGAGCGCTTACACCTGTCCATTGGAAGATGTCGAAACTTTTATCTTCTTGTTTTTTTACCATTAACTCACGCCCTTGAGCACATTAAAAAGGTAGCAAAAAGCTACCTCATTAATTTTAAATGTAAAAGCTTATTTTTAATGAATTATGGAGTTACTGCAGCTCTACAGTTTTGCGGAACGTATTTGTTCAGAGCCGCACTACTTACAGAACATGTCCATGATACACTACCATCTGTCTGAACTGGTGTGAATGCTATCGATCCAGCATCCAAGTCTGTTACACCAGTACCTTGAATCGCTGCAGTAACTAAACCGTTTGCACCAACTGTAACAGACTCCACGTAGGTAGATTTTATATTAGTAGCTGTTGAATCTAAGCCAACCGCAGCGTTAGAGCTACAGGTACTGATATCTCCAGTAGTGATTGCGCACTCACTAACCGCGGTCTTTGCTGAACCCGCAAAAGTAATAACCTCACTCATTTTCGCTCGCGTTGTATAATCCTGATAAGCAGGCAGTGCTACTGCTGCTAAAATACCGATGATTGCTACTACAATCATTAATTCAATTAGGGTGAAACCCTTTTGGTTTTGTTGTGTCATTGTTTGCATGTTTCCTCTCCTAAAGGATAATGTTGTGGTAAGCCAAACGGGTATAAGTTTTAAAACTATAACTTATGTGTTTACTTAACCTGTTACTACAAAAATAAAATCATTTTGCCAAATTTAGTGCTGCGCTTGAGTGGTAAAATATTTGCCGCAAATACAGCACGCTATATGGCGATTACGTACTAACTTGACCCTTATTTGAGTATAAGCCTAACTATTAAAAGTTAGTTATAACCCGTGTAAGTTACAAGTTAATTATAAAAATAAACCCTGTCGCTTATTTTTACTCTGTCCCTTATAAAGGCTTTTTCACTCTTTTTAACTAATTAAAAATTTAAAACTAGTCAATATGGATGAGTCTAACACTGTTTATTGCGCTTTTGTATGTAAAAACTTTATAAAAAACGCATTAATTTAATAACTTGTTACAAATAATCCTTTTGAATTATTTAATGCCCTTTTTTAAAAGCTGTCAATCAATTAGCGCAAGAATATATAAATAAATTTTACATTATTTATTCAAATCGCATCGATAAATCGATTGATTGTAAATTTTTTGTAAGCGCACCACTTGAGATAAAGTCGACCCCAGCTTGCGAGTAGGCTTTTAGTGTTTCTAGAGTCATATTGCCTGATACTTCTAATTTAGCGCGCTTATTTGTAATGTTAACTGCTTGTCGTATTTGCTCTGGGTTAAAATTATCTAACATTATAATGTCGGCGCCAGCGTTAATGGCTTGCTCTAGCTCATCAAACGATTCAACCTCAACCTCTATAGGTTTATCGGCATGATTTAGCTTAGCTTGAGCTACTGCGTTATTAATTCCTCCACAAGCAGCTATGTGGTTTTCTTTAATTAAAAACGCATCAAACAATCCAATTCGGTGGTTTGCACCGCCACCACACTTAACTGCATATTTTTGCAATGCTCTTAACCCTGGAATGGTTTTACGAGTATCGAGTAGTTGCGTGCTAGTACCACTTAGCTCTTTTACATAATGCGCTGTGGTGGTAGCTGTGCCAGAAAGCGTTTGTACAAAATTAAGTGCGGTGCGCTCGGCCGTTAAAATAGCGCGAGCAGAACCGGATGCGGTAAATAGGGTGCTATTGGCACTAACAAAGTCGCCATCGTTAACGCATATGTTTACAACCACACTTGGGTCGACTTGTTTGAACACTTCTATGATTAGATCTTTACCACAAAAAATGCAGTCTTCACGAGTGATCACTTTCGCATTAGCTTGCTCTGCTTGAGGAATAAGCTGTGCGGTAATATCGCCTTGTTCTGCGCTTTGGTTATTTAGGTCTTCATCCAGTGCTAAGGTAACAAGTTGGCTAATTAGGGTATGCGAAATAGACATGAAAAAGCTCATAGTAGATAATAAATTAACTAAATTTTACTCTGTTTAATTACTAATTAGAAGCAGCTAACAACTAAACTAAAAAGCCAGCGCTTAAATAACGCGTTAATCATATTTTATCGTTTAGTATTACGCTATCTTTATGGGATTAAATCTATTAGCATCTTGATATACATCAATTTTGGTTGATTAACCTGAGCGCTGCGAGCTACGGGTAACGGGATGCGGGTAACGGGCTATGGGCAGCGGGCTACATAAGTTTTAAATAAATAGTATGAAAATAGATTCTTTAGGCGTTATAAATAATATTAGCCAGCGGGCGTGTAGCCACTTTGATGAGCGACCTGCTCACTGCGATATTTCGCTGTTGGTTATTCATAATATTTCATTACCCGCTGGGCAATTTAACACTTCTTACGTTGATGACTTATTTATGGGGTGTATTGATTGTAATGCGCACCCTAGCTTTAGTGACCTAGAAGGGCTTAGAGTATCAGCGCATTGTTTTATTAAGCGCTGCGGCGAGATTATACAGTACGTGCCTTTTGAAAAACGTGCATGGCACGCGGGGCGTTCCTGCTTTGCGGGGCAACAAAATTGTAATGATTTTAGTATAGGTATAGAGCTTGAGGGCACAGATACAACTAATTATACCGATGGTCAATATCAAAGTTTAGCCACATTGGCGCAAGTTATAATGCAGCGCTACCCAAAAATAACAGCCGGTAATATAGTAGGGCACTGCGATATTGCCCCTGGGCGAAAAACCGACCCTGGGGCGAGTTTTAACTGGCGTAAATTTTTTAACCTAATTGAATAACTAAGTAAAGCGAGTAGCAACATGGTTTTGGTTTCAATAATAATAGCACTGATACTTGAGCGTTTAGGTGCTCGCTCTGCGCATTGGCAAATGAGTTATTACGCTAATGGCTACTTAACTCGCTCTGTTAATTTATTGACCAATAAAGGTTTATTTGGCACAGCTACGGGGTTTTTAATTTGGCTATTCCTGCCTGTGATTGCTATTGGGTGTGTGTATTTTTTATCTGACTTTGTACTTTGGCAGCTTGTTTTTAATGTGGCAGTGTTATTGGTGTGCTTTGGTTGTGCTAAACAGCGTGCTTTGTATAAGTCGTACCTCAATGCATTAACTCGAGGTGATCAAACTGCAGCTACCTTATACGCTTTGCAATTGGGACAAAAGCGCACTGAGGAGCAACAAGGAGGTGAAACCTTAGGGCAAACGCTGGCTTGGGTTAACTTTCGATTTTATTGTGCGGTTATATTTTGGTTTGTGGTATTGGGTGTTGTCGGTGCTGTTTTTTATGCGCTAGTGCGCACTTTTGCCGACTTAGTGAGTGACAATCGTGATGAAGTAATTGCTAAGCATTTTAAGTTAATCCACCGTTTATTGTTTTGGCTAGATTGGCTCCCAGCGCGTATTACCAGTTTTGGTTATTTAGTGATTGGTAACTTTAATAAAGGGACTAGTTGTTGGCTGCATTACGTGTTTGACTTTTCAAGCCCTAATCGCAAGGTGGTTACTTATACGGGGCTAGCGGCTGAACAAGTTGAAGAGCGCTACTATGGTTGCACCTTTGAGGCCACCTGCATGATCAAACTGGTTAAGCGAAATGTACTTTTTTATTTAGTATTAATTGCCTTAATGACTTTATTTGGTGGTTTAAGTTAAAGAGCAGGGGTTAGGTTCTAGGTATTAGTTGGCGGGCTACGAGCAATGAGCAACGGGGAACGGGCTTAAAACCTTTGATCTTTAACCTAGACCCTAAATATGCGGGAGGTAAACTCTCGATTACAATAAAATAAAGGTATGTTTGTATGAGGCGCTACGTTTTATCCTACTGCCGAACCCCGAACCCCGAA
>NZ_PNDI01000035.1:0-3063 GCF_005887465.1 Pseudoalteromonas sp. S1610
ATCACTCAATCTGTACGAGTGCCCACACAGATGATTGCTTTATATTGTTAAAGAACGTTGCGATTAAAGCGTTAAACTTTATCTCGCTAGGGCTGCGCATGTTACGCTTTCCTATTTTTTTGTCAACACTTAATTTTGTTAAACTTTAAAGTTTTCAAAACTAAGTTTTACTCGACTCACTGAGTAGCTCGTGCCTCGCTATGCGTTGCGCTCTGCCGTCTCAGTGGGGTCGCATTATAGGGCGAATCGATTTTAACGCAAGCGTTTTTAAACGCTTTTTTGCATTTAATTTTTACCCCAAAGATACCCCACCCAGACACACAAGATACCCACAAAACCCTGTGGATAACTCATTTTTTTGCGCTGTTTACTAAACTATTTACCTTGCTTGTGGTAAGTTGCGGCGCATATTTACAACTCGTTCACTAGGCAACACACATGACAGATATAATAAATAGTATAAGTGGTCTCTTATGGGGTCATATTTTAGTGTACTTATTAATAGCCGCTGGGCTATTTTTTACCATACGTCTTGGTTTCATCCAATTTGTACAATTCCCACACATGATTAAAGTCATGTTTCAAAGTCGCCAAGGGTCAGATGGCGGTATTTCCTCTTTTCAAGCTTTCTGTACTTCTTTAGCCGCCCGTGTCGGTACCGGTAATATGGCAGGTGTTGCAGTCGCACTTTATTTAGGTGGTGCTGGTGCTATTTTTTGGATGTGGTTAATTGCTTTGATCGGTATGGCCACTAGTTTTGCAGAAAGCACATTGGCTCAAGCTTACAAAATACGCGATGAAGAAGGCAACTTCCGTGGAGGCCCTGCTTATTATATGGAATACGGACTTGGCAAGCGCTGGATGGGCATCGTGTTCTCACTATGTTTAATTTTAGCCTTTGGATTAGTTTTTAATGCGGTACAGTCAAACTCTATCGCTGCAGCTTTTGAAGTCGCCTTTGGTATTCCTAACTATATAGTAGGTATTGCACTTGTAATTGGTTCAGGCATCATCATATTTGGTGGCCTAAAAACAATTTCACGATTTGCTGAATTAGCAGTGCCATTTATGGCTGCTGCCTACTTAATTGTTGCACTATATATATGTGCTGTAAATTACACTGAGTTGCCTGATGTGTTTATGCATGTAATTAGAAGTGCCTTTGGTCTTGAACAGGCTGGCGCTGGTGCAATTGGTTATGGTGTTATGCAAGCAATGATCCAAGGGATCAAGCGCGGATTATTCTCAAACGAAGCGGGTATGGGTAGCGCAGCTAACGCTGCAGCAACTGCAACTCCTAACCCACCTCACCCTGCATCACAAGGCTATGTACAAATGCTAGGTGTCTTTGTAGATACCATTATAATTTGTACAGCTACCGCTGCTCTTATTTTATTATCAGAGCAATTAGTTCCAGGCTCTAATGTAACGGGTATAGCACTTACACAAGCAGCGCTTGAGGAACATGTTGGTAGCTGGGGTGCAATATTTGTTGCAGTCGCTATTTTGTTTTTTGCTTTTACATCAATTGTAGCTAATTATTCTTATGCAGAAACGAACTTATTGTTTTTAGAGCATAACCATGCATCTGGCATGCTGATCTTCAGATTATTAGTGTTAGGTATGGTGATGTTTGGTGCCCTTGGTGAATTACCATTAGTGTGGACTCTAGCTGATGTGTCTATGGGCCTAATGGCGATTGTAAACGTAATCGCGCTATTTATGCTCTCAGGAGTTGTGGTATGGCTTGCCAAAGATTACAACGCTCAACGACGTGCTGGAAAGTTACCGACGTTTGATCCAAGTAAAAACAACAAGCTTAATAAAACTATTCCGAAAGGTATTTGGCACAAATAACTTTAAAGAGATTTAAGTTAAAAACCCGGAACGGCCATGGCCATTTCGGGTTTTTTATTGTCTAGTACCAATTCACTTAATTAAGTAACCTATATTGAGCTAGATAAACCTGTTAATAGCAAAGCAAAAATTTCGATGTTTAGTTGTTCTATATGAGGAGTTTTTAACTCAACTAGCGTCTGGTTTGGCCTCTCAAAATAATTAATTATTTAAGTGGTCTATTTTGAGGCTGGAAAAACGTGTTGATAGCTAGGCAAAAAATTTGCTATTTAGTTGTTCTAAATGAGACTTTTTTAACGCAGCTAGTGACACGTTTAGCCCCGTAAAATGATTACGTATTATTGCGGATTGGTATTATATTACTAATAGCAGTACCCACCTATTGAGACCCAATTAAACACATTAGCATCATCAAGCTTCTCATATCCCTTATAAGCGATTAGTTAAACAGTTTACATCAACGCTCTTAATACATTTTGTGGCATTGTAATGGTGTTAATAGAAATAAGCTTATGCCGACTTTCACTTATGTATCAAACGAAGCACAGCCACCACTTCCATTTAAGAGCCTTGTACCACTGCTTTTATATAAATAGCTTAATATTAGTACTCTATTGTGAGGTATGAAAATCTTATCGATAGCAAAACTTAAATTTAGTATTTTGTATTTTGTATTTTGTTCTAAATGAGAGTTTTTTTCCGTAGCTAGCGTCAGGTTTGAGCTATAAAAATGATCAGTGGTAATATATTGATGGGATAAGCTTTTGAAAAAGGTGAGACTTAAAGATCTCAAACAAACGTAGTAATTTAGTGTAAGGAATAAGATGCTAGTTTGATAATGCGATTTTATAATTAATGGTTTAATAAAATAATGGTTAAACTAGAATAAACAAGGAAAGTATAAAGTGGTGCCCGAGGCCGGACTTGAACCGGCACGACTTGTTAGTCGAGGGATTTTAAATCCCTTGTGTCTACCAATTCCACCACTCGGGCATCGAGTTTGCTAATTAAAGCGTGTGGAGTAATTATTTGGAGGCGGAACCCGGAGTCGAACCGGGGTAAACGGATTTGCAATCCGGTGCATGGCCACTCTGCCATTCCGCCTAAACATATCAAATAATTTGGAGCGGCACACGAGGCTCGAACTCGTGACCTCGACCTTGGCAAGGTCGCGCTCTACCAACTGAGCTAGTGCCGCATAAAACT
>NZ_PNDI01000036.1:0-48158 GCF_005887465.1 Pseudoalteromonas sp. S1610
GGCGATACCGCAGCATTAATGCCAAACAGGCGCTGCCCGAAGGGTTCTTCCTAGGGGCAATTTACTCTTTGTTCCTCGGTTTTGACTTAGCCCACTAGGTTACAAACCTCGCGCCGCGATTAAATCGCCCCTAGTTTGAACAAATTTTAATCCGCAAAGATCAACAGACCCTAACCCCTGCATAATAGTAGCTAACTGCTCTGTTTCTTGGCGTAAAATTCTATCATTTGATAATAGTAAAGTAGCTACGCCAAATTCCCGAGGGATGTCGTGTTCAACATATTCGTAAGGTAGGGATTGTGTTTTGAGTGCGGCCTCTAACTGCTGGCGCTGTGAGTCCGATAAACCTTTACTAAATATATACACTGTAGGCTGTTGGCATGCACTCAACAATAGCATGAGTGCACACGCTAAAATTCCATTTTTCATTATCACCCCCGTTGATTACAAGCGTAGTCTAAAGGAGTGATTTAAAATCGCAACTTAATTTATTTGGCTGTTTAACCTGAAGTCTGGTTATTTAGCCATGCATCGACACTCTGACGTTTGTACAGCACTTCATTAAATAACCGGTGACGCTCAAATACTAGCTCACTTTGTTTGGTTTTAAGCCCGCTAGTTAGCTGGCTATGGGTATCGTTAAACTTAGAAATAACTGAAAAGCCACGTTCAGTGTCTTCTTTTACCTGTTGTGCTAGATGCGCTCTTACATCATCAGCGGTTAACAGATCTGAATGCTCTAAGCCCATTAGCTCTTTTTTCATCGCTAATCTTATGCCCATGTTTTACTCCATTATTTATATTCAATCTCTTATACGGCCGATATTGGCAATTAGCGCGCCAATGTGTAATTTTTTCGCGTGAAGCTTAACCCTAAATTACTTCAGTTTTTTTAAAGACTATAAAAAGAGATAAAAAGTTTCATAAAAAATCACATAATCAACTCACCTAACAAGCTCACTTTGGTGCAAAATAGCCACTGAGCCTTTATACTACAGCTAATACCACCCCCACTGAGAAACATGATGAACGAAGAATATATAGAAGTTGAGTTAGAAGAAGAGCCTATAGAGCTGTGCAAATTATTAAAGGTATTAGATCTTGTTGAAGGTGGTGGTCAAGCAAAAAACCTAATTAGCGAAGGCTATGTCGGTGTTAACCATGAAATTTGTACAATCAAACGGAAAAAATTATACAGCGGTGATGTACTTGCATTTGATGGCGAGTTGTTTCAATTAACGTTAAGTGAAGATGCCACTCCAGCAGAACGTCCAGTTATTGATGAAACAGTTACAGCAGAAAAAGCCGCGCCAGTAGCAACAACAGAGCCGGCTAAAAATAAACGCAAACGCACTAAAAAGCCTAAAGTTGATGAAAAAACGGGTCGTCGCCCTATTTCATTTGGCTAACATTTGCTTAAGTTATATGTGTTATTAAAAGCCAGTTTGCATCACTGGCTTTTTTATTCTTTAATAGAATATCAATAATAAAAAATAGATGCTTACATGTCAGAAAACACCTCAAACCGCTGGATAAAACCCGTACTTATTACTGCCTTATTATGGAACATATTAGGTATTCTTGCATTTGTCATGCAGCTGTTTCTCTCTCCAGAGATGATAAGTAAACTACCTGAAGAACAACAACTTGCTTATAACAGCCAACCTTTATGGGCTACTTTAGCGTTTGCTATTGCGGTATTTGGCGGCGCATTAGGATGCGTACTTTTGTTATTCAAAAAGTCTCTAGCCAGATTAACATTAATAATCTCTTTGGCAGCGGTTTTAGCTCAGCAATACTATAATTTTATGATTATTAATAGCATCAACTTGTTTGGTATTAGCGCTATTTTTATGCCTATTGCAGTCACCATAATTGCGATTGCATTGGTGTATTTAAGTTTCCATTTAAAACAACAGGACTACTTTAAATAGCACTTTTTTGAGTTTAGTTTTGTGGCCAATTATTACTCAGAGTATCCCTTGAATTTTAACTTTTGGCCTTCATCTCTATTTAAATAACGACCAAAATAAATTATACAATATGGTATTTTTTATCATGGTACACACTTTGCAAATCACTACAGAGGTCACTTTTACAAGAATATTAATCTAATTTATTGAAGGGACAAATAATGAAAAATAGTTTCGACACCCAACAACAGCTCACTATCAATGGCGAGCAGTATCATATCAACTCGCTCATGGGACTTGGCGATAAAGCCAAACGCCTGCCTTTCTCGTTAAAAGTATTGCTAGAAAACTTACTACGTAACGAAGATGGTGTGAATATTAAAGAACAAGATATTCAGGCCTTATTAGATTGGGATCCAAAAGCGAAGCCCTCTGCCGAGGTAGCTTTCACTCCAGCCCGCGTAGTAATGCAAGATTTCACTGGTGTCCCTGCAATTGTTGATTTAGCTGCCATGCGTGATGCGATGGAAAAACTCGGTGGTGATCCTGCAAAAATAAACCCACTTTCTCCTGCTGAGCTGGTAATCGATCACTCGGTGCAAGTGGATGGTTACGGTAAAGATGGTTCATTCGACTTAAACTCAAAATTAGAATATGAGCGAAACAAAGAGCGTTACGAATTCTTACGTTGGGGACAAACCGCATTTGATAACTTAAAAGTTGTACCACCTGCAACCGGTATAGTTCACCAAGTGAATTTAGAGTATTTAGCCCGCGTAGTATTTAATGATACAAAAAACGGCAAATCGTTAGCCTACCCAGATACACTAGTCGGTACAGATTCTCATACAACGATGATTAATGGTTTAGGCGTACTTGGCTGGGGTGTAGGCGGCATTGAAGCCGAAGCCGCTATGCTTGGCCAACCTATTAGCTTGCTTATTCCACAGGTTGTGGGTGTTAAATTAAATGGTCGCTTACCTGAGGGCACTACAGCAACCGATTTAGTACTTACTGTTACTGAAATGCTGCGTAACCACGGTGTGGTAGGTAAGTTTGTTGAGTTTTATGGTGACGGCCTTGCCGACTTACCACTTGCCGATAGAGCAACTATCGCTAATATGGCGCCAGAGTATGGCGCAACCTGTGGTATTTTCCCTATTGATGAGGAAACGATTAATTACTTACGCTTAACTAATCGCGATGAGAAGCAGCTTAAACTGATTGAAGATTACGCTAAACACCAAGGCTTATGGCGTAACGATGGCGACGAAGCACATTATACCGATAAGCTTGAACTGACTTTAGATGATGTTGTGCCAAGCCTAGCAGGCCCCAAACGCCCGCAAGATAGAATTACTTTGGATAAAGCCGGCAAGGTTATTGGTCAGCACTTAAAAGACTTTCAAGACGAGCGTATGGCACGTCGTGATAAAAGCGATGAAGAGCAAGCGCGTATTGAAAGCGAAGGCCCTACTACCAACCCTGATGAGCCTACCGATGAAGCGCAGTTTATGGGCGCAGCAAAAGTAAACTTTAATGGAGAAGAATTTGAGTTAAATGATGGTGCCTGTGTTATTGCTGCAATTACTAGCTGTACAAACACATCTAACCCAAGTGTTATTTTAGCTGCCGGTTTAGTAGCTCAAAAAGCACGTCAGTTAGGTATTAATGTAAAACCTTGGGTTAAAACCTCACTTGCGCCAGGTTCTCAGGTGGTCACCGATTACCTTGAAAAAGCAGGGTTGATGGATGACTTGGATGCGCTTGGCTTTAATTTAGTTGGTTATGGCTGTACCACATGTATTGGTAATTCAGGCCCACTTGCTGATGAAATTAGTGAGGCGATTCAAAAACACAAATTAGTTGTAAGCTCAATTTTATCGGGTAACCGTAACTTTGAAGGGCGCATACATCAAGATGTTAAAATGAACTTTTTAGCGTCGCCTCCTTTAGTGGTTGCCTATGCCATAGCGGGTAGAACCGATATTGATGTTTACAACGAGCCACTCGCGCAAGATAAGCATGGTAACGATATTTACCTTAAAAATATTTGGCCGAGCGTTAAAGAAGTAAGTGAACTAGTAAAAAGTACGGTAACTAAAGAGATGTTCGAAAAAAGCTACGCCAATGTTTACGATGGCGACAGTCGCTGGCAAAAAATTCAAATACCTGATGGTAAACTTTACGATTGGGACGGTGCTTCGACTTATATCAAAAAAGCCCCCTTCTTTGATGGTATGAGCGTTGAACCACCAGGTATTCCAACTATTGAGGGTGCGCGTTGTTTAGCTAAACTGGGTGATTCGGTGACTACCGATCATATTTCACCAGCAGGCGCAATTAAGGCAGAGGCACCCGCAGGGCTTTACCTACAAGAAAATGGGGTTGAAAAAGCACAATTTAACTCTTATGGTTCACGACGTGGTAATCACGAAGTAATGATGCGCGGTACATTCGCTAATGTGCGCCTTAAAAACTTACTAGCCCCTGGTACCGAGGGCGGTGTTACCCGCACTCAACCTGATGATAAGCTAGAAAGTATTTATGACGCGGCAATGGCATATCAAGAAAGTGGAACACCACTAGTGGTTCTAGCAGGTAAAGAGTATGGAACTGGCTCTTCGCGAGATTGGGCTGCAAAAGGGTCATTATTACTCGGTATTAAAGCTGTGATAGCACAAAGCTATGAGCGTATTCACCGCTCTAATTTAATTGGTATGGGCGTACTTCCTTTACAATTTAAAGAAGGTGAAAGCCATGAATCACTAGGCTTAACTGGGCAAGAGCAATTTGATATTCAAGGGTTATACGATAAAACCGACGAAGTCAGTGTGATTGCGACTAACAGTGAAGGTAAACAAGTTAGCTTTAGTGCCGATGTGCGTATTGATACTCCGAAAGAGTGGGATTACTACAAACATGGCGGTATTTTACAGTACGTACTGCGCAATATGCTCGACTAACAACTTAAAACGAAAATGCAGCCCGGCTCAGTAATGAGCTGGGCTTTTTTATATTATTAATGGATGCTTGCGCTAAATCAATGCCGCTTTATAAAGATTACATACACTAAGAAGACACGCTGCGCAGAGGTCGCTATGTCTTCAATTGTAATAATAAGACTACTTAAAACATCGATTTTGCTTGGATTGTGCTTAATAGTGACAGGCCATGGTTTAATTGTATCGAGCTACTTTACCAGCCAGTTCGGCATTAAAGGTATTATTACTGCAGCTGCCTGTATTGCAATTGGCGTACTTTTATCGTTGCCCACAAAAATATACTTAACTATATTATTAATGGAAGCAGAAAAGCGTTATTTGAAGACACAGCAAAAACACCTCAAAACTAAAAGCCGCTAAAACTTTCGACCTCTTTACTGCGTTGCTCTATTCTCTTTTTAGCTTTTTCAGCATCTTCAAACAGCTTATTAATTGATTCACTGTTGTATATCGCTGGTGCTCGCTGAGGAAAGGGCTTTACTGCTGATTTAGCACTGCCACTCAAAATGGCGGTATCTTCTGCAACCACGACATTAATATCGGCGGGGTTAAGCTTTACCACTTCGCTTTTACCATTCTTGTTTGGTACATCTGAGAAATGCCATTGTCCTTGCTCGTCTTGCCATTTATAAATTGGCTTAGGAGTTTCTGTCTCAAAGGTAGCCCCAGTGATTTTTTCACCCGCTGTGGTAATTGCTGAGGTAATACTATCTAACGCGCTAGATGAAAGCGCTATCATTTCATTCTTGATCTCTGTTGATTCATTATAAATATGAGAGGTGCTTAGCCAAGGCTGGCTATTGGGTTTTTTAATATAAAACAATAAGATAACAGCAATTATCATCACTGACACTGCTAAATAGGTGAAGTATTTCATAGCGTTCCTGCTGTGTGTTTAATCCATCATCACAACCAATATAATAAAAAAGAATCAATTCAGCAAATATTAAACAATAAAAAACGCAGCAAAGGCTGCGTTTTTTTCATTTTATAGCTTTGAATAATAAGGTAATTAAATTCCATCACCATCAATATGTAAGCCACATTCACGGTTCAAGCCAAAAAAACGGGTTTCCTCTTCACTCATGCCGGGCTCTAGTTTACGCGTGGTGTGCACATCCCCCATCGACACATAACCTTGCTCCCATAATGGATGATATGGCAAATTATGCTTTGTTAGATACTGATATACATCGCGATTATTCCATTCAATAATGGGATACACTTTTACCGTACCTCGGCTTATTTCTAGTACTTGCTTTTCAGCACGGCTTGAGGATTGATCTCGACGTAGGCCACTAAACCAAGTGCTCGCATTTAGCTCCTTTAAAGCGCGTGTCATTGGCTCTACTTTATTGAGCTGGTTGTATTGCTTAATGCCTGCCTCACCTAGCTCCCATAATTTTCCAAATTTAGCCTCTTGCCATGCAGGGCTCAGCTGCGCTTTATACACTTTTAGGTTAAGTGATAACTGCGAAGTCATTTGCTCTATAAACTGATAGGTTTCTGGAAATAAGTAGCCTGTATCGGTTAATACCACAGGTATATCTGGGCGCTGTGCAGTCATTAAATGCAACATAACTGCAGCCTGAATACCAAAGCTCGATGATAAAAACGCAGTGTCAGGCAAATTTTCAAGTGCCCATGCAACGCGCTGCTCTGCGCTCATGTCAGCCAGCAAACCGTTCGCATCAGCTAACATAGCCTGTTGGCTTTGCTTATCTAGCTGTAATATGTTTTTAAATTCACTCATGGTCAACTTTAAACCTCACCAGCGCTTTGCGCTGCTTTTAAATTATGCGTAAAAATCGGTAACGGATACTTTTACTTCTGCAACAATACCTTTGCGGATCACAAAATCACCAAAACATTCGCCATCATTACGCTCACTAACCCATTGCCCAATGAGTTTATCGAATGCTTCTAAGTAAACCTCTTCGCCAACATTTTCAAGGTAAAGCTTTGGAATACGTGTACCCTCAGTATTCCCCCCAAGGTAAACGTTGTACTTACCAGGGCCTTTGCCGACCAAGCCTGCTTCTGCTAGCATGGCACGACCACAGCCATTCGGACAACCAACTACACGCATAATAATGCTGTCATTTGGCACCCCGTGTTTGGCTAATAAGCCTTCTATTTTTTCAATTAAACTCGGTAAGTAACGCTCAGCTTCGGCCATAGCTAATGGGCAAGTTGGCAATGCCACACACGCCATTGAATTTTTGCGTTGCTCAGTGTCCTTATCGTCAATCAAACCATGATTGCGGGCTATTTCTTCAATTACTGCTTTTTGATCGGCCGGTACACCCGCAATAATTAAGTTTTGATTTGCCGTCATGCGAAAATCACCTTGATGAATTTCTGCAATTTTGCGACACCCTGTTTTAAGCGGCTTATCTGGGTAGTCTAAAATACGACCGCTTTGAATAAATAAGGTTAAGTGGTGCTTACCATCAATGCCTTCTACCCAACCAATACGATCCCCTCGGTGAGTAAACTCATAAGGGCGGCTTGGTGCAAAGTTCACGCCTGCGCGCTTTTCAACTTCAGCTTTGAATACTTCAGTGCCAACACGATCGAGTGTGTATTTAGTTTTTGCATTTTTACGATTTGAGCGGTTGCCCCAATCACGCTGAACAGATACCACGTGCTCAGCAATTTTTAACGTATCTTCTAGGCTAATAAAGCCAAAGTCGTCCGCTTTACGTGGGTAGGTTGCTGTATCGCCATGAGTCATCGCCAAACCGCCGCCTACTAGCACGTTAAAACCAACGAGTTTGCCATCCTCAGCAATCGCCACAAAGTTTAAATCGTTAGCATGTACGTCCACCTCATTATTAGGTGGGATCGTCACTGTAGTTTTAAACTTACGCGGTAAATACGTTGAACCTAAAATAGGCTCTTCTGTAGTTTCAGATTTTTCGCCATTGAGCCAAATTTCAGCGTATGCCTTCGTTTTAGGTAATAAGTGTTCAGAAATTTTTGCCGCCCACTCGTAGGCCTCTTGATGTAACTCAGATTCAACCGGATTGGTAGTACATAATACATTACGGTTAACATCACCAGCGGTGGCAATCGAATCAATTCCAACACTATTAAGCAATTGATGCATACCTTTAATTTCAGGTTTTAATACACCATGAAACTGAAATGTTTGGCGAGTTGTTAAACGAATACTGCCATAACTGGTTTTATCACCAGCAAATTTATCAATTGCAAGCCATTGCTCTGGCTTAATAATACCGCCAGGCATACGTGCGCGAAGCATCACATTATGCAGTGGCTCTAGCTTTTGTTTAGCACGTTCCGGACGAATATCGCGATCATCTTGTTGATACATGCCGTGAAAACGAATTAACTGGAAGTTATCGGCGGTAAAACCACCTGTGATCTCGTCTTTTAAATCTTGCTCTATGGTGCCACGTAAAAAGTTGCTTTCTCTTTTCAAACGCTCGTTATCAGAAAGCTTTACGTTTTTATCTTGTTCGCTCATGTTTAATCCTAAATTTGTTACAGTGACGGCTGTTAGCGTTATTTTTTATAAAGTAAGCAATGTGCACTTAGTACACGTCTTTCTGATAGCGATTTGCGCTTCTTAAGTCTTTTAAGTACTGCTCTGCGTCTTCATAGCTTTTACCAGTGTTTTCGCTAATGATATCAACTAAGGCATTGTGCACATCTTTTGCCATGCGGTTAGCATCGCCACACACATAAAAATGAGCTCCCGCTTCTAACCAATCAAACACTTCTTTTGAGTTTTTACGTAACTTGTCTTGTACATAAACTTTTTCTGCTTGGTCACGGCTAAACGCCACATCGACCTTACTTAGTAAACCTGACTTTAAATACCCTTGAATTTCTACTTGGTACAAGAAGTCTTGAGTAAAGTGTGGGTTACCAAAAAACAGCCAGTTTTTACCTGTTGCTTCTCGTGCATCACGCTCTTGTAAAAAGGCGCGAAATGGCGCAATACCAGTACCTGGGCCAACCATAATAATTGGTGTGTCATCGCTTACTGGTAAGCGGAAGTTATCGTTATGTTCACTGAATACTTTTACTTTACAGCCTTCTTCTGCGCGGCGTGCTAAGTACCCTGAACAACCACCTAAGTGCTCTGTGCCAAACGCTTCAAACTCAACCAATGCAATAGTTAAGTGCACCTCATCTTCAACCTCAGCTTGGCTAGAGGCAATTGAATATAAACGTGCTTGTAATTTACGCAGGCAATCAACTAGTGTTTGCGCTTCTAATTTAGCTGGGTTTTGTGCAACCACATCAAAGATTTGACGAGGCTCAATGTATTCGCGCATTGCGCCTTTATCTTCTACTAGTTTAAGCAGCTCAGGCGTGCCTGTAGCCGTGGCGTACTTTTCAACAAACCCAGGGTAGGATTGTGTTAGCTCTAGTTTTTCAATTAAGGCATCACGTACGCTGAGTTCTTCATCGCCAAGTTTAACGCGGCTAGTTGGATCAATTTGCGTTTGCGCTAGT
The DNA here is from genome assembly GCF_005887465.1 of Pseudoalteromonas sp. S1610. Classification (GTDB taxonomy): domain Bacteria; phylum Pseudomonadota; class Gammaproteobacteria; order Enterobacterales; family Alteromonadaceae; genus Pseudoalteromonas; species Pseudoalteromonas undina. The sequence continues at coordinate 9,410 of NZ_PNDI01000036.1, forward strand.
AGCTCATCTACACGGGCTTCATCATTTAAAAAGTAAATACCGAGTGAATCACCAGGTGTATACGTAATGTCTGACCCTTCTAGTGAAATTTCAACATGGCGTACATCTTTGGTTGAATCACGACCGGTAATTTTTTGCACTAAGCTTAGCTCTGCCGCAAACGGATTTTGCTTTGTGTACTGACTAGCCGCTGCTGCAGGAGCGCCAAATGGCATTGATACAACTTGACCGCTAGTTGCATCTTGCTGGGCTTTTAAGTCTGGTTCAAACGCATTTAATGCGCCCTCAATCCAAGTGGCTGCTTCGTCATCATAATCAACGTCTAGGTCGGCGCGTTGATGAATAACCTCTGCACCTAATTTAGTTAAACGCTCTTCAAAGTCTTTAGCGGTTTGGCAGAAAAATTCATAGCTAGAATCACCTAAACCTAATACTGCAACTTTGACACCATCAAGCTTTGGCGCTTTTTTAGTAATTAAAAATTCATACAGTGTTTCGGCGTCTTCTGGTGGCTCACCCTCGCCGTAAGTCGATACAACAACGGTTAAAAACTTTTCTTTTTTCAGGGCTGTCGGTTTGTAATCTGACATACTAACCAGTTTTGTTGCTAAGCCGCGAGACTCAGCTTGCTCTTTAAGTTTAGTCGCCACCGCTTTAGCATTACCTGTTTGCGAACCATATAAAATGGTCAACGCTGCCGCTTCCGAGGTTGCGGGTGCACCTGAAGCTGGCGCGCCTAGCGCTGCAGAATTAGCATTAGCAGCTAAGTAGCCGCTAACCCAGGCTTGCTGAATTGGATTAAGCTCAGCCACTAAACCTTGTAGCTTTTGTACTTGCTCTTGCGAAAGCGGACTTGCTAGCGCATTGAGTTGACCTAACAACATGAATTTTTCCTCATAACCCTGAACGTTAAACACAATGCTTGTTCACATTGTTTAAAATGAGTGCCACCTCACTCAGAAAGTTCTGTTGAGGTTAATTGAGTATGCAGGATAGCCGCCTAAGCATAGATAAAAAAAGAATAGAATCTGCTTTGATATTCCATTTAGTTATTAAGTTATCTAAAAACCTACGAAATAGGCCTAAAAGGGTTTTATTGCCTTTTATGAAATTTTAATTTAACAATTTTGTAACTTTAATGTTCTAAGGTATATTACGCAAAAATATAAATAGGAACACCTATGTTACACGGTATATATAAAAACAAATTACTTTTGAGCACCTTGTTATTATCCTCATTACCCGCGATGGCTAATGTGGTTAATGGCAACTTTGAACAATACAGTGGCAACACCCCAGATGCGTGGACAGTGATTGATAGCGGTATTAACGTATCTGCCAACAGCACAGTCGTAAGCACAGGCTCACAAGCAGCAGCGATTAGCGTTAATACAGGCACACAAAGCAATACTGATTTTTTGCAGCAAGTCGCTGTTGAAATGGGTAAAACTTATGAGTTCTCAGTAGATGTGTATCATACCGAAGGCCATCTTAAGGCGCGTTTGTTGATAGATGGTTATCAAGGCTATTCAAATCCAGCACAAACCAACCAATGGCAAACCATTACTTACAGCTACACAGCCGATAGTAATAAAACCATTGATGTCGGCTTACGCTTTTATGATACAACGGGATTTGATGGTAGCGAGTTAGTTTATGTTGATAACTTCTTGCCTAGTAATGACAGCAGTGGCTCTCCAAGCTGCGCAGATAACAGCCTTACTTTTAGCCTAACCACAGATAACTACGGCGAAGAAACCAGCTGGCAAATAGCGCACAACCAAACCGGTGTCGTTGCAAGCGGAAGTGGGTATGCGGCAAACACCCAATATACCGAACAATTATGCGTAACCGATGGTGAGTATACATTTACTATTAATGACAGCTATGGCGATGGTATTTGCTGTTCATATGGCAGTGGTAGCTACGCCTTGAATAATGAAAGCACATTGCTTGCCAGTGGAGCTAGTTTTCAAACAACCGAGGCTACCGCTTTCTCATTAGGAAGCACTGAGCCAACGCCAACACCGACGCCAACCGGCTACTATGTGACGACCCAAGGTTTATCGGGTTACACGCTTAAAACTGAGCTTTATAACATTATTAATAATCATAATGCTCAAGGGTATTCTGCTATTTGGAATTTTTACGACGCATCAGCGCGTGATAAATACTTTGAAAACGATAATAGTATTTTAGATATGTACAGCGAGAAGCCCAATGGCTCTGATAGCTACACATACACAGCCGTTAGCGATCAATGTGGCACCTACAGTGGTGAGGCAGATTGCTACAACCGAGAGCATTCGTTTCCTAAAAGTTGGTTTGGTGGAAAAGTTGAACCGATGAACTCTGATGTTCATCATATTTACGCCACTGACGGCTATGTAAATTCAAAGCGAAGTAACTTCCCGTTCGGTGAAGTAGCAAGTGCTTCATTTACCTCAACCAACGGTAGTAAATTAGGCTCAGCAAGTAATGCGATTAATTACAACGGTACTGTATTTGAACCTATTGATGAATTTAAAGGTGACTTTGCTCGTGCTTATTTTTACATGGCAACCCGTTATCAAAACGTAATTGGTGCTTGGCAAAATAACACCGCAGCTAGTAATGACGTGCTTAATGGCACCAGTACCCAAGTATTTGAAAGCTGGGTTGTGGCCATGCTGTTAAAGTGGCATAACAACGATCCTGTTAGCCAAATGGAATTAGACCGCAACCAAGCAGCGTTTGAATTTCAGGGAAACCGTAACCCGTATATCGATCATCCTGAGTTTGTAGAGATGATTTGGTAAAAGGCTTCGGGCTTTTCTTACACCTATTTTATAATATTATTTTTTGCACTTAGGTTCGTAACACTCAACCCAAACTTCGGCGCTATAATTTATTTACTTCTGAAGGCTGAAAGCTTCAAACTTATCGCTTTTTTAAACGCAAAAAAAACCCCAGCAAAAGCTGGGGTTTCTTATAAAACAGACTTAATTAAAAATTAAGCTTGTTTTGGACGTTCAACAACATCTACCAAAGTCCAAGATTTGTTCTTAGAGATTGGAGCGCATTCACGGATAGTGACAGTGTCACCCGCTTTTGCAGTGTTATTTTCGTCATGTACGTGTAACTTAGTCGTACGTTTGATGAATTTCCCATAGATTGGGTGCTTCACGTAACGTGCGATAGCAACAGTGAAAGATTTTTCCATCTTGTCGCTGATTACACGGCCTTGAAGAGTACGAATTTTATCGCTCATTATTGACCTGCCTTCTGGTTAATAATTGTTTTTACACGCGCGATATCGCGACGTACTGTTCTTAGCGTGTGTGTCTGAGCTAGCTGACCAGTGCTTGCTTGCATGCGCAGGTTAAACTGCTCACGAAGAAGACCTAGAAGTTCAGCATTAAGCTCTTCTACGCTTTTATCTTTTAGTTCGTTTGCTTTCATCACATTACCGTCCGAGTTACGAAAGTTGTTTTGAATGGCAGCTTACGAGCAGCAAGGTTAAACGCTTCACGAGCAAGCTCTTCTGAAACACCTTCCATTTCGTAAAGTACTTTACCAGGCTGAATTTCAGCAACCCAATATTCAACAGAACCTTTACCTTTACCCATACGAACTTCAAGAGGCTTTTCTGTGATCGGCTTGTCAGGGAAGACACGGATCCAGATTTTACCTTGACGTTTCACGTGACGTGTCATAGCACGACGAGCTGCTTCGATTTGACGAGCAGTCATGCGGCCACGACCAGTAGCTTTCAAACCGAAAGTACCGAAGCTTACTTTGTTACCGTTTTGCGCTAGACCACGGTTGCGGCCTTTATGCATTTTACGGAATTTTGTACGTTTTGGCTGTAACATTACTCGCTACCTCTACTTAGCACTTTTTTTGGCTTTCTTTGGTGCGCGTTTAGCTGGCTTCTCTTGCTCTTGTACTAGTGGTAAACCACCAATAACTTCGCCTTTGAAGATCCAAACTTTAACACCAATGATACCGTAAGTGGTTAAGGCTTCAGAAGTTGCGTAGTCGATATCAGCACGAAGAGTATGTAGAGGTACACGACCTTCACGATACCATTCTGAACGTGCGATTTCTGCGCCGCCAAGACGACCGCTAACTTCAACTTTAATCCCTTTAGAACCGATGCGCATTGCATTTTGTACCGAACGCTTCATAGCGCGACGGAACATAACACGACGCTCTAGCTGAGAGGCAATGCCGTCTGCTACTAGTTGTGCATCTAGTTCTGGTTTACGTACTTCAGAAATATTAATCTGAGCAGGTACACCAGCGATTTTAGTTACCGCTTGACGTAATTTTTCTACGTCTTCGCCTTTTTTACCGATAACAACACCCGGACGAGCCGTGTGAATAGTTACTCGGATAGATTTTGCTGGACGCTCAATAACGATTTTAGACACAGAAGCCGCTTTCAATTCCTTAGTAAGGAATGTACGTACTTTGTGATCGCCAAAAAGCTGTGCAGAGAAATCTTTTGAATTCGCGTACCAGGTAGAAACCCAAGGTTTAGATATACCTAGGCGAATACCAGTAGGATGAACTTTTTGTCCCATTACTTATATCTCCTAGCTATCTGAAACCACAACAGTGATGTGGCTTGTACGCTTAAGGATGCGGTCTGCGCGTCCTTTAGCACGTGGCATAATACGTTTCATTGTTGGACCATCGTCCACAAAGATCGTTGTTACACGTAGCTCATCAATGTCAGCACCTTCGTTATGCTCTGCGTTAGCAATAGCAGACTCAAGTACTTTCTTAACTAATACAGCCGCTTTTTTCGGGCTGTACGCCAGGATTTCTAGTGCGCGATCGACAGGTAACCCGCGGATCTGATCTGCAACTAGACGTGCTTTTTGCGCCGAACCAGAGGCGAATTTATGTTTAGCTAATGCTTGCATTTATCTTCCCCTCTTAACGTTTCTTCGCTTTCTTATCCGCAGCATGGCCACGGTAAGTGCGAGTTGGTGCAAATTCACCTAGTTTGTGACCGATCATTTCGTCAGAAACGAAAACTGGTACATGCTGGCGACCATTATGGACAGCAATGGTCAATCCGATCATGTTAGGTATGATCATTGAACGACGGCTCCAAGTTTTAATTGGCTTCTTTTCACCGCTTTCCAAAGCTTTCTCTACCTTCTTCAGCAAGTGTAGGTCTATAAAAGGACCCTTCTTGAGAGAGCGTGGCATGGCTATTCCTCAATATTACTTAGTACGACGACGTACTATAAATTTATCCGTACGCTTGTTCTTACGCGTCTTAGCACCTTTAGTCGGTTTACCCCATGGAGACACAGGATGACGACCACCAGATGTACGACCTTCACCACCACCGTGTGGGTGATCAACCGGGTTCATGGCAACACCACGAACTGTCGGACGAATACCACGCCAGCGATTTGCACCTGCTTTACCAAGTGAACGAAGCATATGCTCAGCATTGCCTACTTCACCTAGCGTAGCACGACAATCAGATTCAACTTTACGAACTTCGCCTGAACGAAGACGTAATGTTACATATTGACCATCACGAGCAAGGATTTGAACGTATGCACCAGCAGAACGTGCGATTTGAGCACCTTTACCTGGTTTTAATTCTACGTTGTGAACAGTCGAACCTACAGGCATATTACGCATTGGTAATGCATTACCAGGTTTGATTGGTGCATCAACACCAGACTGGATTGCATCGCCAGCTTTTAAGCCTTTAGGTGCGATAATGTAACGACGCTCACCGTCTGCATATAATACAAGAGCGATGTTTGCGCTACGATTTGGATCATATTCTAAACGCTCAACAGTGGCTGGAATGCCATCTTTAGTACGTTTAAAATCGATTAAACGGTAATGCTGCTTATGACCACCACCGATATGACGAACCGTAATACGACCATTGTTATTACGACCACCTGATTTAGAGTTTTTCTCTAATAGTGGTGCGTAAGGTTTACCCTTATGTAAATCTGGGTTAACCACTTTAACTAGGTGACGACGACCCGCAGAAGTTGGCTTACACTTTTGAAGTGCCATAATTCTAACTCCCCTTATTACTCGGCGCCGCCGACAAAGTCCAGCTCGCTACCTTCTTTAAGAGTAACGTAAGCTTTCTTCCAGTCGCTACGACGACCGAAACGCATGCCAGTACGTTTTGTTTTACCCTTAACGTTAAGTGTGCGAACACCAGTTACTTCTACTTCAAAAAGCTTCTCAACTGCCGCTTTAATTTCAGCTTTAGTTGCATCATTTACTACTTTGAAAACAATTGTGTTGTTTTCTTCAGCAGCAATTGTGCTTTTTTCAGAGATGTGTGGAGCAAGGATCACTTTTAAAAGACGTTCTTCACGGATCATGCTAGCGCCTCCTCAAGTTGCTTAACAGCAGCAGCTGTAATTAGTACCTTATCGAAAGCAATTAAGCTTACAGGATCGATACCAGCTACATCACGTGTGTCAACCTTGTACAGGTTACGTGCCGATAAGAAAAGATTTTCATCTACTTCTTCAGTCACGATAAGAACATCTTTAAGCTCAAGTTCTTTAAGCTTAGCAACTAGTTCTTTAGTTTTTGGTGCTTCAAGACCAAAACTTTCAACAACGATTAAACGCTCTTGACGAACTAATTCAGATAAGATGCTTTTGATCGCACCGCGGTACATTTTACGGTTTACTTTTTGGCTGTGGTCTTGTGGTTTAGCTGCGAAGCTAACGCCACCTGAACGCCAAATTGGACTACGGATTGTACCAGCACGTGCACGGCCAGTACCTTTTTGAGCCCATGGTTTTTTACCACCACCGCTTACTTCAGAACGTGTCTTCTGAGCACGAGTACCTTGACGAGCACCTGCTGCGTATGCAACAACTACTTGGTGTACTAATGCTTCGTTAAACTCACGTCCAAAAGTAGCTTCAGAAACTTCAAGAGCGCCAGAAGCGTCTTTAATTGCTAATTCCATCACTAAATCTCCAGGACTTATGCTTTAACAGCTGGTTTAACGATAACGTCACCGCCGATAGCGCCAGGTACTGCACCTTTAACTAAAAGCAGGTTACGCTCAGCGTCAACGCGAACTAGTTCAAGGTTCTGAGTTGTTACTTGCTCATTACCCATTTGACCGGCCATTTTCTTACCTTTAAACACCTTACCAGGTGATTGGTTTTGACCGATTGAACCAGGAGCACGGTGAGATAGAGAGTTACCATGTGTAGCGTCTTGCATGCTGAAATTCCAGCGCTTAACACCACCTTGGAAACCTTTACCTTTAGAAGTACCGGTTACGTCAACTTTGTTGATTTCGTTGAATAATTCAACAGTAAGCTCAGCGCCTACTTCAAAATCGCCTTCACCACCATTTAGGCGGAATTCCCACAGACCGCGACCCGCTTCAACACCAGCTTTAGCGAAGTGACCCGCTGTTGCTTTGTTTACACGGCTTGCTTTTTTAGTGCCTGCGGTTACTTGAAGCGCGTTATAACCGTCTGTTGCGTCAGATTTGATCTGAGCAATGCGGTTAGGAGTCGCTTCAATAACTGTCACAGGGATAGATACACCATCTTCAGTGAAGATACGTGTCATACCCACTTTACGACCGACTAGACCTAATGCCATTTTCCTAAAACCTCTCTAATCTTCCGATTAACCCAGGCTGATTTGAACATCAACACCAGCAGCAAGGTCTAAACGCATAAGTGCGTCTACAGTCTTGTCAGTTGGTTCTACGATGTCGATCAGACGTTTATGGGTGCGGATCTCGTACTGATCACGCGCGTCTTTATTAACGTGCGGTGATGTAAGTACAGTAAAACGTTCAAAGCGTGTAGGTAGTGGAATTGGACCACGTACTTGTGCGCCAGTGCGTTTCGCAGTTTCCACGATTTCCGCCGTTGATTGGTCAATCAAACGGTGGTCAAAAGCTTTTAGGCGAATACGAATGCGTTGATTTGACATTCTTAAACCTCAATATAAAGAGCATTTAAAGAGCATAAAAAAACGACCGAAACAATCTTAATAATTAAGATGCCGGTTGTTTGATTATATCTACGTTGAGTTCCAAATCGGAACTCCTGTTTATTAGCTTGAAATCCAAGCTTAGTTTATTCTTTCTTGTTCCCGAGGGAATTTTGAAAGCCTGCGTATTATAATGATACTGGTGATAAATGCAACAACTATTTAGACATTATTACTTTGTTATTGTCGTTTAAAAAATAGCTAAGTTTATTAATAGTGAACGCAATAGAGGTGATGGTGTCTTTATAATGTCATAGCTTGTCGATTAATCTGCAGGGGATTTTTTAGATATTATGTTATCCTATGCGCTAATTTTGCTGTTATATACCCATATTGGTATGGGTAACTACTCTCTTATGGTGAGTCAATGCGTATTTTAAATTATGGTTTAAATCTTATCTCTGGTGGTATTAGCCGCTTGTTTGTTAAAAGCAAAGTACTGCCTGAAAAACCTTTAGAGCAATTTGAGCTAAACCCTAAAAACCCGACATTTTATATAGTGCGTTTAAATTCACGCTTTGATTTAGCGGCACTGGCACGTGTTTGTAAACGAAATGGTTTACCAGACCCAACAGAGCAGCAAGTATTAGGTGACGAGGCATTAGATCGCTTTATCGGCATTAAAAACCCTCCCCCGCTATTTGGTGATAAAGAAAAACCTACCAATGCATTAGCGCAAGGCAAACACATTGTTGAGCATTTATTAAATAGTGGCCAAAAAAATGTGCAGGTTGTGCCTGTGACTATTTTATGGGGCAGAGCGCCGGGTAAAGAAAAGCCAGGATTAAGCACTTTACTTTCGCACTCACTTACGCCCAGCTGGTTTAGAAAAATCTTTGTGGTACTTTTTTCAGGAAGAGATAACTTTATTCGATTTAGCCAGCCACTCGACCTATCTTTATTGGTTAATGAAAAAGCCGACGTTAATGAACTTCCTCATAAGCTGTTGCGTGTAGCTCGAGTTCACTTTAAGCGTCAAAAGCTGGCTGCTACAGGGCCTAAAATCCCATCTCGTGATCAGTTATTTAGCTCACTACTAGCATCACCCACAATTAAAAAAGCAATTCAAACCGAGGCCACTGAAAAAAACATCAGCCAAGCCCAAGCGCGACAAAACGCCTTAAAATTGCTGGATGAAATTGCCGCTAATTATAGTGATGCCACCATCCGCGTTGCGGATCGTATATTAACGTGGCTTTGGAATAAGCTTTATAATGGCATTGATATAAAGTACACCGAGCAAATTCATGACCTAACCAATAAAGGCCATGAAATAATCTACATGCCGTGTCATCGTAGTCATATGGATTACTTACTGCTAACCTACTCTATTTATCATCAAGGCCTTGTACCACCGCATATCGCAGCTGGGATTAACCTCAACTTTTTCCCTGCAGGTGGCATATTCCGCCGCAGTGGTGCATTTTTTATTCGTCGCTCATTTGCTGGTAACAAACTCTACTCAGCGGTATTTAAAGAGTACTTGAGCCAGTTATTTATAAAAGGTTATTCGGTTAAGTTTTATACCGAAGGTGGCCGCAGCAGAACCGGACGTTTACTACCCCCAAAAACCGGCATGCTCGCCATGACATTACAAGCAATGCTGCGCGGTATTGATCGCCCAGTATCCATTGTGCCTGTATACATAGGCTACGAACACGTAATGGAAATAAACACCTACCTAAAAGAGCTCGCGGGTAATGATAAAAAGGGCGAGTCGATATTAGGTATTTTTAAAGCGATTAAAAACTTAAAAAACTATGGTCGTGGTTATTTAAATTTTGGTGACCCTATTTCTATTAACCAATACCTAAATGACAACCAGCCAGACTGGCGCGAGTCAATTCATGCTACCGACGTGCAAAAGCCACAATGGTTAGGGCCGCAGGTGGCTAATCTTGCTGATCAGGTTATGGTTAAAATTAACAATGCAGCCGCACTTAACTCAGTTAACTTACTGGCGATGATTCTGCTAGTAAACGATAAGCACGCATTGAGTAAACCTAAATTGCTAGCTCAGCTTGAGTTTTATTTGCGATTACAACGTGAAGCTAGCTACAGCAATAAAATAACCGCACCCGATGAAACGCCAGAGCAACTACTAGAACACGCCTTAAAGTTGAATAAGTTTGATGTGATCAGCGACGAATTTGGCGAAATAATCGCGATAAACGATAAAGAAAAAACCTTATTTAACTATTACCGTAATAACATTTTGCATATTTTTGCAGTGCCTAGTTTAGTTGCCCTGCATTTATTCAAGCAGCATCAAAGTAGCGTTACTCGCTGCCATCAATTGGTAAAATCTTTTTATCCGTTATTCGCCAAAGAGTGGTATTTACAAGAGCTTGATGAAAGCTATGTAACCCGCATTTTAACTAACTTTAGCGATCAAGGCTTAATTGAGCTTGATGGTGATAACATTAAAGTGACTCAAAATAACGATAGCTTTGCCAAACTCGAAATGCTTGGTCGTGCATTAAGCTTTACTCTGCAACGTTATGCGATTGTGATTGGCTTTATTCAAACCAGCCAAGGTATTGCAAAAGCAGAACTGGAACGTGAAAGCTATGTGTTGGCACAGCGTTTGGGTACGTTACATGGTATTAAAACGCCGGAGTTTTTTGATAAGAAGGTACTTAGTAGTTTTATTTCCAATCTTCGCGAACAAAAGCTTATTAGTGAATCTGATACAGGCTTACAAGGAAGCCAAGAGCTGTGCGAGACCTACAAGCAACTGCAAACACTGTTGCCAGCACGTATTTGGCAATCAATTACTGACATTGTTCACGCTCAATGTCAGTAACATACTCTTATTATCCACTGTATTGAATTAACTCAATATAGTGGATTTTAAAGAGTTAGCGCTGGCGCATTACCCCTTCTTGAATCGTCGAGGCAACTAAATTTCCTTGGCGGTCAAAAAACTGCCCACGTACCAGCCCTCGTCCCGAACTCGCGCTTGGGCTATCAATGGTATATAACATCCAATCATCCATTCTAAATGGACGATGAAACCACATAGCATGATCTATGGTCGCTACTTGCATATTCGGCTGCATAAACGACACACCATGTGGCTGCAGCGCGGTTGGTAAAAACTCAAAGTCAGACGCATACGCCAATAAGTAATTATGAATACGTTGATCGTCCGGCATATCGCCATTTGCTTTAAACCAAATATGTTTTACCGGTTCTAGGGCTTCAGGTTTAAAGGGGTTATGAAAGTTCACCGGGCGCATTTCAATCGGCATTTCACGAATAAACTTATTACGGATTGCTTCAGGAATATGCTGTGCATTTTCTTGATAAAACTCTAACGAAGAACGCAGTTCTTCAGGAGCTGGAACATCAGGCATAGTGGCTTGATGCGATAACCCTTGCTCTTCACCTTGAAACGACGCTGTCATGTAAAAAATAGGTTTACCGTACTGAATCGCACTGACACGTCGAGTGCTAAAACTTTTACCATCACGTATAGTTTCTACATCGTACACAATCGGTTTTGCAGCGTCGCCTGGACGTAAAAAATAAGAATGTAAGGAATGAACAATACGCCCCGCAGGCAGTGTTTCTTTAGCTGCTGAAAGCGCTTGCCCCATAACTTGACCGCCAAACACCGCTCTAAAACCTAAATCTTGGCTTTGTCCTCGATATAAACCTTGCTCAATTTCTTCAAGTGACAACAACGATAATAAATCATCTAATACTTGGCTCATTATTTCTTCCTCAATCCCCTAATTTATAAATGATACTATACAATAGTTAAAAAATACTAACTCACTGATTGAGGAAATCTAATATGGCATTTTGGCTTTTTAAAACCGAACCCGACGCCTTTTCAATTGATGACTTAAAGCAAGCGCCACAGCAAACAACGCTATGGGAAGGTGTACGCAACTACCAAGCTCGTAATTTTATTCGCGATGATGTAAAGCAAGGTGATTTAGTGATGATTTATCATTCTAGCTGCAAACAAGTTGGCGTTGCAGGGCTTGGTGTGGTTACTAAGGCTGCTTACCCTGATCCAACGCAATTTGATTTAAGTAGCGACTATTACGATGCTAAGGCAACCACTGAAAACCCTCGCTGGTTTGTGGTAGAAATAACTTATCAGGCGCATTTGAGTAGTTTAGTAAGCCTGCAAGCGATCAAAGCAAATACTGCTATAACTGATATAGCACTTAAAAAAGGCGGGCGTTTATCGGTCATGCCAGTGACCGAAAATGATTGGCATGAAATTTTAAATATGGCGAAATAAGCCACTAAAATAACTACATTTTCTTCATTAAAATAGTACTCCACCAGCGCAGCATGTCACCGCTCGATTTTCTTATGGAGCCAAATTTGTTATGATCTTCGGCTTGCTTTACTGGAGGATAAATGAAATTACTGTATTGGTTAGATGAATGGTTAACTCTCAGCGATGATGAGAAGCAAGCAAAACTACCAACCTCTGGTGAAGATTTACTCGGTGATGTGTATGTAAAATATCACTTTGTTGACCTCACTAAACCCCTACTTTTTACTTTTTCTCCTGCGGGCACCGATATACAAGAACGCGATCTAACTGAAGACTTTGCCCCTTGGGGCTATCATTTAGCGCAAAAGCAAGATGTTAATATTATTGCGTTTCAGCATTTGGGTAAAAGCAATTGGTTTCGTAACCGCAATTTAATCTTTTTTATTGAACAGCTATCAACTTTACTCTCTCCTTTTAAAACTAAGTTAGGCTATGGGCTCAGTCGTGGCGGCTTTGCTGTGGGTGCATTTGCTAAGTTACTCAAACTCGATAAAGTACTGCTTTTCCATCCTGTTAGCACCAAAAACAAACTTATCGCCCCTTGGGATGACCGCTCAAGTACTGAAATTGCTCAGCAATATGACTGGCAAGGTGACTACCATGATTTAGACTTAGGGGATGCCAAGGGTTACATTATTTACGACCCAACCAATCGTATTGACCGCCAACATGCTAAACGCTATAAACAGCTCACTCACTTACGCGTGTTTGGTATGGGTCACGGCACTCACGCCACCTATTTAAATAAGTTTGGTTTTTATAAACAAGTAGCGGTTGATTTTATTCGTAATCAGCAAATCGACATCGCGCAATTTAGGCTGCAAACAAAAACACTGCGTTTAAAAGAGGATTATTATAAAAAGCTTAATAAAGCCAACGCTAAATCGGCACATCGCCAAGCGTTATTAAGTACGGCTCACACTATTTTAATCGACGAAAAAGCAGCGCACGTTAAAGAGCATCAAGCGAAAATTGATATTCAACCTTTAATAGAGGTAGCTATTAAGCATCAAGACGAAAGCCCAAATGATGCCATTAAGCTATTAGAAGTTGCTCAACAACTCGTGCCTGACGACCCACTTGTTGAGCATAAACTGAGACAATTAGAATAAGTAACAAAAGGTACTCATTCTTTACTTTTTCTTGGCGTGCCCTTGCTTGGGCACAATCGAAAAGTAAAGAATCAGCGCTATCCACGAAAAGAAGATAGCGCCAACTAGCCAGCCATTTTTTTCATGGCCTTGGCTACGCTTACTGTTAAGAATTATCATGATAGGAAAAATATAAGCACACAAAACAATAATTAAAAAAGCAACTTCAGTCATTATTTTTCCAAGCTAAGCCAATCAACTTCACCACTTAACACCCGCTCTTGCGCGATGTAATGCAGAATATCACCCGCATTTACTGCATAATCTAGAGGTGGATTTAAATCCATATTCTTTGCACTTAAATTATGAGCTACACCTAACAATATTGCATCATGATCGTACTTAAAATGATGAAATAATTTACCAAATTCCATGGTTTTTATATCTCTGGGTATTTGTAGGCTAAATTGCGTATCACCATGCAAAGTAGATAACAACTCTTCTTGAACTCGACTTGAACCTGGGTCTTGCATTGAGCGCACCAAAATCTCTGCTGACTTAGTGCTACTACACTCTACATTGTGGCAATGCTCTAATAACATTTCCACTTTCGTTTCATCAAAAAAGTGTGCGCTAATGTGACAATCTTCTTTGACTAAACGGCTAATACGCAGTGCGGTAGTAAATGTTTGGTCGTCATCTTGGCCATCAATAATCACTTTATCGGCATGGCGAATGGCAACGCGTTCTAATTCATCCAAATCGGTAAAACTAGTCAAACGAGCAAAATCAACATTCTCATTACTTAAAAATGGATGCTCTATTTGTTCAGTAACCGCCAATAAAATACGGCGGTCTGTACGTTTAGTATCAGCCAAAATATAGTCGATCATTTTTTTTGTTCGAGCATTATGCCAACCAAAAATAATAATGTGATTACTACTGTGAGCAAAGTTTTTATCACCAGTCATAGCGCGCCTAATTAAGTAAGTTACTGTTTGCCCTGTTTTACCTAACAAGACACCAAATAAAGCCAAACCAAAGGGTATTTGTATTAATGCGACAATCCAACGGCCCAAGTCAGATGATGGACTTAAATCTCCATACCCTACCGTTGAAGTGGTTACCGTGTAGTAGTAAAAAAAGGTCCCTGGCGAAAGTAGTGCTTGCTCATTAGCCATAAATAATAAGCACCAAGTAAGTAGCATGTGTAAAGACGTTGCTATTACAACAGACTGCCAACTAACCTGATCAATGTGACTGCGCAACAGCACAACAATACGTTTAAAAATATGATGCATAATTTTTTGTTAATCGATTGATTATTTGAATCATTTGGTAACACGATACTGCACATCATAACACTTAAGCAACGTTTTACTGTAATCGAAATATTCACGGTTCGTTATGAATAAAAATAAGAGTAAACTATAGTTATTAAGTTATGAGGAAAGAATGGATCTATTATGTCAGGTGTTTTAGCGTCAGTTGATCAACGTACTCAGCTTGTAGGTGAGAATCGTTTAGAATTGCTACTTTTTTATTTACATAGTCGCCATTTATTCGCACTCAATGTATTTAAAATTAAAGAAGTGGTGAAGCTTCCCCGTTTAAGCAAAATACCGCACTCTCACCCTAAGGTGACGGGTGTTGCCAATATACGAGGTGAATCTATTCCGGTGATTGATTTACGCCAAGCCATTTCTATGTCGCACAAAGAGCATGGTGAAGATTGTAATTTAGTAGTGACTGAATATAACCGTACCACCCAAGGTTTTTTAATTGGTAAAGTTGATCAAATCATGAACATGACCTGGTCTGATATTATGCCACCACCCAGCTCAGTGGGTAAAAATCATTACATTACTGCACTTACTAAAGTACAGCGCGACGACGTGGAGCACTTGGTAGAAATTATAGATGTAGAAAAAGTACTGGCTGAAATAGTTGAGTACGAGGTTAATATTTCAGATGGGGTGTTAGACCAAACTATAGTTAACGAATTCTCTGGGCGAAAAATACTACATGCTGATGACTCGCCAACAGCACGCAAGCAAGTTAGCGATACGCTATCGCAGCTTGGTATCGAAATCGTTCCTGCCAGTAATGGCTTGGAAGCACTCAATATGCTTAAAAGTTGGGCCGATGAAGGCCGCGATGTTGAAAAAGAATTACTTATGGTGATTACTGATGCCGAAATGCCTTCAATGGATGGTTATCGATTAACCTATGAAATACGTAACGACAACCGCTTAAAAAACTTACATGTGGTACTTAATACCTCACTAAGTGGCAGCTTTAACCAAGCCATGGTGGAAAAGGTCGGCTGTGATGCATTTTTATCAAAATTTCAGCCTGACTTACTGGTGCAAGAAGTACAAAATCGTTTAAAACATGTGTTAGGCAACGCTTAATTATAAAACTAGCAAATATCTGCCAGGGTAAATATTTGCTAGTAACATTCTCCTCATCAGCAACCTTTAAAAAATCTGCCTTACTGAGTGGTTATTCAAAGCGGTGTTTGCTAATCCTAAGGTTTCATGATTAATTAGCAAATAAGTTTTCACTAACTCGTTATTAATTATGCTCAATAAAGTTGCCAGCCCATTTACTAAGCTCGTCGAGCGCTACTTACCCGACCCATTTATATTTGTCATTATGCTCACTATTATTACCTTGGGTATTGCGAGTTTAGCGACTCCTGCAACTACACTTGAGGTAATCACATCATGGGGTAGCGGGTTTTGGAACTTACTAAGCTTTGCCATGCAAATGCTGTTGGTGCTAGTAACAGGCTACATGCTCGCCAGTACCTCGTTAATAAGTAAGTTATTAACAAAATTAGCAACGCTTGCTAATACGGCTCCAAAAGCCATTATTTTAGTGACATTTATTTCGCTGTTAGCAAGCTGGCTTAATTGGGGATTTGGCTTAGTAATTGGGGCTTTATTTGCTAAAGCAATTGCCAAACAAACTCGAGTAGATTATCGGCTATTAGTAGCAAGTGCTTACTCAGGTTTTGTAGTATGGCACGGCGGATTGGCAGGTTCCGTACCACTAACCATTGCCAGCGAAGGGCATTTTTCACAGGCAACAATGGGGATTATTGGCACCGAGCAAACCTTGTTCGCAGGTTTTAACATTGCGATTCTGATTGGCTTATTTATTATTATGCCGTTAGTTAACCGTTATATGCTACCGAGTGAAAAAGACAGTGTTTATATTGACCCATCACTGCTTAAGAACACTTTAGCCGATAAAGTAACAATAACACGCCCTGCGCAACATTTAGAGCAAAGCAAACTGCTTGGCATGGGCATTGGCTTACTCGGACTTGCCTACTTAGGTTATTACTTTTTTATCGCAGGTGGCGGCTTAAATCTCAACAGCGTGATAGCGCTTTTCTTATTTTTAGCTATCACACTGCATCAGACCCCCCACAATTTACTAAATAGCCTACAACAAGCGATTCCAAGTGGCGCGGGAATTGTAATTCAGTTCCCTTTTTATGCCGGTATTATGGCGGTTATGGTCGATACAGGGTTAGCACAACAAATATCGCAGGGCTTTATTGCCATCGCTGATGCCGATAGCTTGCCATTTTACAGTTTTATTAGTGCGGGGTTAGTTAATATGTTTGTGCCCTCAGGTGGCGGACAATGGGCAGTACAAGCGCCTATTGTTATCCCTGCAGCACAAGAGCTTGGTGCAGATATGGCAAGGGTTGCTATGGCTGTGGCGTGGGGAGATGCGTGGACTAATCTAATTCAACCTTTTTGGGCACTGCCCGTATTGGCTATAGCGGGCCTAAAAGCTAAAGATATTATGGGTTTTTGCGTGGTACAGCTGATTATTACTGGGGTGTTTATATCGTTGGTATTGAGCTTTTATCCGTGAGTATTTTGGTAATAAATAGGCGCGATTTTATATCGCGCTTGCTAGCTGCAAACCAAAAGAACTAAGTAAGAAAGTAAAGTTAACTGATAAGTCATTTAACCTCACCAAATAATCTCACCTAGTGCTAATAAATTACAGATCATGTGAGCGATAATGCAATACCACAAGTTACCCGATAGATGACGAATTAATCCCATCAAACAAGAAAACACAAACAGAGAAATAAAAATTTCAACTTGATCATACTGCCCATGTAACAATGTAAACACGATACTTGGGATAATAATTGCACCAATAGCTCCCAAGGCTGTTTTTTTCAGCCTGTAGAATGCAACTCCTCGAAAAACTACTTCCTCAAATATAGGCCCAATAAATACTGCTGCTAAAAACAGCATAATTTTAGCTAAAAGCGAGTTTGTTTGTGCTTCAACTTCTAACATAAAACCTGGCAAGGCGACTTCCATAAAGCCAAAAAGCCATTGTTCCAGTAAAACGTAAGCCGCTGTTAATAGCACTGTAATGATTAAAGGAAAAAGAGCCACCTTCTCTATTGCTAAACGCCCAATAACTTCGCTTTTATTTTGCGCATCAAGAGTAGACTTTAAAAATGGCAGCGTAAGTACAGCAGTGAGGAGGGTAGATATAAAAACTAAGCCGGGATTCGAATCTAGTTGCTCTAAATGAGTAATGTCATTTAATAATAATGCCCCACCACCCGATAAAAAAATAATCAAGTATGAAGCCATTGGGAGCGCCAGTGAAAAAAAGGCCAACCAATAAAGCGTGTACAATAAAGATTCCACTGTACTTTGGTTTACTTGTTGTTTTATCGCATCATCCATAATTTTATCAGCTCACGGCTTCTTGTTATTTTTCATTCTGAGGGATAGCACCATACCAATTCCCCCATTAAGAAACAAACCAAAACTAACATCTTGCTATCGCCATACAAACCTTAAAAAATACCGTGCAAAAAAAAGCATGGTGAGCAAAATTTGATCTGCCATACTGTTTTTTTTAGCTCGATAAAATTGTCATCGGTAGGCTAAGTATTGGATTTTCTGAATCTGCAAAGTGCATCATCACTGCTACATGGCCTACAACTACCAGCGCATACATTACTGCTGAAAAGCCTTGTCCATATTTATCTAATGGCAGTAAATGTGAGTAATGTCGGCCGCGCCATTCAAACACAATTTCTAGCGCCCCAACAAATAAAAAGAACACTAATAACATTAAACCAAAGGTGTAACTTAGCCATAAACCAAATAGCACACCTAGTAAGCACACACTTAAACCAACCCAAGAGCGCATTGAAAAGCTAATGCTTTTAAGTACATGCCCGCCATCAAGCGGTAAAATAGGCAGTAAATTGAATAAATTAAGCAGTGCACTAAGCACCGCAACACCTGCAAATATTTCCATTTCCGTAGCGTAATAAAGCACTACACCAAGTACAGAAGTAAACAAACCAAAGGCAGGCCCCATTAGTGATATAACCACATCTTGCCAGCGCGTAGTTATTTTATCGTCGCTAACGGCTAACCCGCCTACAAAAGGAATTAAATAAATGCCTTTGGTTTTAATGCCAAAATACTTCATAGCTCGTACGTGGCCATATTCGTGTACCACCAGGCAAGCAATCAGCATTAACGCAAATTCAATGGTAAACAGCCACGCATAACCGGCCACCGATGCACTGGCAAGCGCCACTTTAACAACTTTAGCACTTTTAAATAATTTAAAGCCAAGCGCCGCGAGCCCTAAAAACCCTTTTTTAGGTTCGCCTTGTGCTACTGCAGGTAAAGCTAACTGAGTTGCAAACTGATTATTTACATATAGCGCCAAGCTTTGCTGGCTTACTTCGCTGCTATCAATACCAATTAACTGCTCATCAAGCATAAACTCGACATAATTTTCACGTGGGTTTTCAAATGCTATCGCTTGCTGATCATGAAATATTTTTACAACTTGCTGCCCTGATATCATCAGCGTAAACGGTTGCTCTGCCAGAGAAAGATCGACTTTTATCATTGTTATACCCATTATAAATTATGGCGCTAGTATACCTTTCCACCAAAAAAACACGAGTGAGCTAGCATCATTTTATTAGCGATAATTTAAGGTAAAAATGCCTAAAATACTGACAAAAACTATTCAAGCGACTATTTTTAGTATTACAGGAAGTAAGTTATAACTACCAAGGACACCAATGCGAACTCAATTGCCAAACATACTCGTTGTTGATGACTCAAAAGCCATTTTAATTGTTATGAAAGCGATTTTTAATGAGCTCGAAATGCCAGAAGTCACCACTTGCTTAAGCGCAGTTACAGCATTAGAGAAAGTAAAGCCTGATATAAACTTTTATGACGCCATATTTACTGATCTGAATATGCCAGAAATGGATGGTATGGAGTTAATTCGTAATTTAGGTGAAATAGGCTATTGCGGTGCGATTGTTATTATTTCTGAAATGGATCCTAAAATAATCAGCCTAGCAGCTGACCTAGCCAAGCAGCACAATGTGCATTTAATTGGTAACCTTACCAAGCCTGTGCAATTAAATCAGGTAAATACGTTACTTGCCAAAATAGCGCAGTTAAACAGCCACACACTTGTAAAAGAGCGCCCAATTACTAAAGCTAAGCTGATTAGCGCATTAAAAAATAATGAAATAACACCGTATTACCAACCTAAAATAAATATAAACAATAACCAAATACAAAGTGTTGAAGTATTGGCTCGCATTGTTTCAAATAAAAACGAACGCGTTATTTTACCAAGCCGCTTTATAAGCCTTGCAGAGCAATGTGATTTAATCAATGACATTACTTTTACGCTGTTTGAAAAAGCCTGCAGTGACTTAAAACAGCTGAAAGAGCAATTGGGAGAAAGCTTAAAGTTGTCATTTAATATGTCGCCATGCCAGTTAAATGATTTGAACTGTCCTAATAAGTTATTACTGCTATTACAAAAGCACGGCGTGCTTCCCAGTGATGTGGTTGTTGAAATAACCGAACAACATGCCCTTTCAAGCTACACTCAGTTAGAAACCTTAAATAGATTCAGAATATTTGGTTTTGGTATTTCGCTGGATGACTTTGGTACTGGCTTTACTAATATTAATCAATTGAAACAGCTTCCTTTCACTGAAGTTAAAATAGACCGCTCTTTTATAAGCCATATTGAAACCGATAAGTTTTCGCAAGTGGTGGTCAGCTCATTAATTAATATGACTAGCCAAGAGCAGCTACAACTTGTTGCTGAGGGTGTTGAGCGCCCAGAAGAACTTGCCTACCTAAAGCACTATCAAACAGACTTAACTATACAAGGATTTTTATTTAGCTGCCCAAAAGCAAAAGCTGAATTTATCTCATGGGCGCAGCACTGGATAAAAACAGCCACTAAAACAAATAATAACTAGGGCCTACTGACCTTTGTCTGTTGATATTTACAGACCTCCTAACGAGGTTCGTTATCGTCGGCGCTGACGATATGTTCACTATCAGCTAAACGTTGATGCCAACGTTGCTTAGCCACGGCACGCATGTTGGTAGATTGATCTCGCTCATCAACAATTTCTAAACCCATTAACGCTTCGATCATATCTTCTAGGGTTACAATGCCTTGTACATCACCGTATTCATCGATCACTAAACAAATATGGGTTCGCTTGGTGAGTAATGTTTGTAATAACGACGACACGTTTTGCGTACTCGGTACGGTATAAATAGGCTTAACCAGTTTACTAATTTTGTAGTCTGTACCTAAGCGGTGGTATGCCAACATGATATCGTTTTTATGAACAAACCCTATGATATCGTCAGCATCTTTGTCGTAAATCAGCACTCGAGAGAATGAGGAAGAGCCATGTTCACTTAAGTACTGATTTACAGTAAGGTCTTTATGAATTTTAAAAATAACCGTACGCGGAGTCATTAAATCGGTTAGTTTTGCATGTCTAAAGTGCAGTAAGTTGCGGATGATCTCTGATTCATCAGCATGAAGTGCCCCTGACTCACTGCCAATATCGGCCATCGCTTCTATTTCTTGGCGAATATAATAGGCCTCATTATGCTTTTGCCCCATCAAATTGGTTAGCTTTTGTGCAGCCCATACAAACGGCTTAAGTACTAACACCAAAATACGTAAACCATAAGTCACACTCGGTGTTAAAGCACGCCAATAATTGGCACCCAAGGTTTTTGGAATAATCTCAGATAACACCAGTACCAATAAAGTCATAATTGCAGATGCAATCCCCACTGCAGCATCTGAGAATACAACGGCGGCTTGTGCACCTACCCCTGCGGCACCAGCAGTATGGGCAACTGTATTAAGCGTTAAAATAGCCGCTAATGGCTGATCAATATTACTTTTTAGCTTTTCAAGCTGCTTCGCCAGCACTGGACGCTCTTTGCGCAGCAATGCAACATAACTAGGCGAAATGCTTAATAGCACCGCCTCCATTATTGAACACAAAAACGAAATCACAATCGCTGTAACCATGTAAATGATTAATAGTGTCACTTTTTTTCCTCTATATTGGATATATGAGCATCATAACAATACATGCTATATTTGGCCAAATACCCAATAATAATAGGCATAACAATGAATTTAAGCGCACCTTGGCATCGTTACGCAAAACGTTTTACTTACTTAGCAACCCTACTAACATTAAGTAGTCTGAGTTTAACGACCTTAGCCGCCCCACTCGATCAATCAAAAATCCAATTTATTGGTCCGCTTGCAGAAGATATGCAAGCTAAGCCATTTCAAACACCCCATAGCGATGTGATTATAAATAATCTAATTGCACAGCTTAAATTAAATACAGAAAGCTTTGTTGTATTTGGTAAAAAACACAAGTGGCAACCACTTGATAAAATTAACGCGCTTACTTTAGGCGGTTTACAAGCACTTAAATTTAATTTGGAAACTAACCGATTTACTCAAGGCTCCTTAAACATTAAAGGAATAGAGCAAGGCCAGGTTTTTATCAATGGTAAGAAGCAAACTGGTGAAAACCAACGCTATCAGCTTGCTTTAAATAACGGCTCACATACCGTGGTCGTCATCGCTCAACAGGTTGCTAATTGGAATGATGTTAGCTTAGAGTTTGTGCCAAAAGCAGAAACTGACGTCGTGACCCTAACGACAAATAAAACCAAGCGTTTATCGGCTAAGCAATTGTTTGACGCTCCGACTATTAGTGCCCTCTCTTTGTCGCCTGATGCCAAACATTACTTAAGTACAACCAAGCACTATAGTGACAAAACCGGCAACGACGCCATTACCACAACCGAGCTTAAAAATACTAATAACCAAACGGTATACCGATTTGAAGCAGCCCAGCCAAGTCAGTTCATTTGGAGCCCTAATAACCAATTTTTAGTTTATTTACTAAACGGTGAATTAAAGCAACTAAACCGTAAAAACTTAACAATTAAAACTTTAGCTTCTGGCCTTGAAGGCGCAAGTAATTTCAACTTTTATAACGACAGCAGTATTATATTTAGTTGGTCAAAATCGCCAGAAGAAAATAACAGCCTAACCAAGCACCATAAAGGTCTTCAAGATCGTTGGTCATATGCCCGTACGGTTAGCCAATTATATTTACTCGATACCAACAGTGGTTTAACCAAAGCCCTGACCGAAGGCGTATTGAGCCATCAACTTGAAGATGCTAACAGCAACCGTGGAAAACTATTAATAAGCCGTCCAGTAATGGCGATGCAAGCCTCAACTCACCCAGAGACTGAGTTGGTTGAACTTACATTAAAATCCAACAGCATAAAATCATTAGGTAAGTTTAAAACCTTTAATCAAGCTAAATATGCCGCAAACAATATTTATGTTGTTGCAGGCCCTGATTTTAAGAATGGTGCAGGCAGAACATTACCAAAGAACATGCTGGCTAATAATTACGATGGCCAGCTGTACTTACTAACTGATAATGCCAAAAAAGTAACGGCGTTAAGCAAACAGTTTGACCCCGCAATTGGCACATTAGAAGTACTAAGTAATGGTGATGCGCTAATCAAAGTGACAGAAAAAGATACCCAACCACTGTATTTATTTGACCTGAGTAAACAGCGCTTTAAAAAGTTAAATACAGGCTTTGATATTGTGCAGCAATTTAGCTTTTCAAATACACGCAATGCCCAGTTATTAATTAGTGGCAGCAATGCGTCGAGCGCTCAACAACTCAAGCGCTTAGACGTAAGTAAAAACAAGATAGAGCTCATTTGGGATTCAAACCCAATTGCATATGCCAATACGACTATTCCTGCGCTTGAAGAATTTAACTTTACCAATAAGCGTGGCGCAGAAATCTCTGGCCGTGTTTATCTGCCAAGCAATTTGGATAAAGCCAAGAAGTACCCTGCTCTTGTTTATTATTATGGTGGCACCTCACCAGTAACACGCGGGTTTACGGGCCGCTACCCTTTTAACTTATGGGCAGCAAACGGGTATGTGGTTTATGTTGTACAACCAACCGGCGCAACGGGTTTTGGGCAAACTTTTTCAGCTCAACATGTAAATGCTTGGGGCGACTATACCGCCGATGACATTATGCAAGGCACAGAGGCATTTTTAGCTAAATATGATTTTGTAGACAGTAGTAAAGTAGGTAATCTTGGTGCATCTTATGGTGGCTTCATGACTATGCTGCTTGCCACCAAAACCGATATGTTTAGCGCATCTATTGCGCATGCCGGTATTTCAAACTTAACGTCATACTGGGGTGAAGGATGGTGGGGTTATTTATACTCAGGCGAAGCCTCAAAAAATAGCTTCCCGTGGAATAACCCTCAACTTTACAGCCAGCATAGCCCTGTATTCCATGCTGATAAAGTAACCACACCATTACTGCTTATTCATGGTGACAGTGATACCAATGTGCCTGTGGGCGAAAGCTTAACTATGTACACCGCACTAAAACTGCTTAATAAAGACGTTGAAATGATAGAGTACAAAGGAGCGGATCACCAAATATTTGCGCGCGATAAGCGATTTAATTGGTGGAACACCATGTTGGCTTACTTTGACAAAAAGTTAAAAAATGAACCACAATGGTGGGATTCAATGTATAAAGATTAGCAACCATAATGCGCACTTTCTTGCTCAAGTGAAAAGTGCGCATTACAAGAGTAATGTTATTAGACCAATTCGTAATATAATGTTACCGAAAAACAACGATCTCTGTGTTATACAGGCCATCAATGATGCTAATATGCAAAGCTGAAACTAAAAAAATAACAGACTATGGCAATTAATGTTTTATTGGTTGAAGATGACGAACTACTCGTAAAGCGCATCCAAAATCATTTTATAAATACCGAGTTTTCTATTGACGTTGACCCCACCGGGGCCGATGCGTTAAATGTTGTTAAAAGCCGCGTAAGTCAGCGCAATACTATTTCCTTGGCAATAATTGATATTGTGCTACCAAAACGCGACGGTTTACAACTTGCCAAAGAGCTAAATACGCTCACCGATATTGGCGTTATCTTATTATCGAGTCGTGACTCACAAGCCGATCGAATTGCAGGCCTTGCTCAAGGTGCCGATGACTATATTTGCAAGCCGGTAGATTTACTTGAGCTTGAGCTAAGAATGCGCGCCCTATACAAACGAGTTGCCAATAATCACAGCGACGATGACAGTGAAGAGTTTATTGAATACGCCGATTTTAAGCTTCATCCAGATAATCGCACCCTTATTACAGCCAGTGGGATTGAATCACGACTGACTGAAGCAGAACACAAAGTGCTTATTTGTTTGATTGGTAATGCTGGTAAAGCGACTTCCCGTGAAAAAATATCAGAAGAAATTGGCCAGCCCGATTGGAGCCCCAACGATCGCACAGTAGACGTGTTAGTGGGTCGTTTACGTAAAAAGCTGAACGATGAGAAAGATCAAAAACGTATTGTCACTGTTCGCGGTAAAGGCTATATGCTTTCAATTTAAAGCCTTAGTGTTGGGTTAACTGCGATAATAAACGCTCAAATGCCCGATAATTAAGCGCTTCTTTAAGCTCATTTAAACTGATTTGTGGCGCACCTTTTAAATCACTAATAGTTCGCGCCACTTTGATTACTCTATGATAAGAGCGCGGCGATAGCGCCAGCTTTTCACTGGCTCTGGCTAAAAACTGCAGCTCTGCAGGTGGTAACTCACAGTGTAAGCTCATTTCCTTGTTATTTAACCGCGCATTTACTTTACCTTGGCGTTTAAGCTGAGCTGCATAAGCTGCTTCTACTCGTGCCCTCACCTCAGCACTGGTTTCTTCTGTAGTTGTACTTTGTAGCTCCACGCTGCTCAACCTTGGTAGTTCAATTTGCAAATCAATTCTGTCAATAAACGGCCCCGATACTCGCGATAAATAGCGCATTACCTGATCGGGTGTCGCCCGTTTATCATGATGACACCCAGTTGGACTAGGGTTAAGTGCTGCAATAAGCTGAAACTGCGCTGGAAATTCCATTTGTCTGGCCGCGCGCGAAATCGTCACTGTTCCGGTTTCCATTGGCTCGCGTAGCGAGTCTAGCACTTTACGCTCAAATTCAGGGAGCTCATCTAAAAACAACACACCGTTATGCGCTAACGATATTTCACCGGGTTTAGGGTTAGACGAGCCCCCCACCAGCGCTACTGCAGAACAAGTGTGGTGCGGGTTACGAAACGGTCGCTGACGCCAATTGGTTAAATCAATTGAGTGACCAATAATTGAATATAAAGCAGCAGTATCAATGGCTTCATCATCAGACATGGTTGGCATTATTGTGGCCATTCGTTGTGCAAGCATTGATTTTCCGGTCCCTGGTGGACCTAAAAATAGTAAATTATGCCCACCAGCAGCGGCAATTTCTAATACACGTTTAGCACCAGGTTGGCCTTTTACATCGCTTAAATCGAGTAAAAAATCTGGCGCTTGGGTGCAATCAGGGTAGGCAATGTTAAGCGGTAAAGGTTGTTGATTGAGCAAGTCTCCCCATACCTCTTGAATAGAACTGACGGCTTTTCGTTTTACACCACTGACAAGGCTGGCCAAACTGTCGTTTTCAAGAGGCAGAAAACAACAACGATTTTGCTCTTTAGCACCAAGCACTGAAGGCAAAATGGCATTTACAGCACGTATTTCACCATTAAGTGCAAGCTCACCGTAAAATTCATACTTGTGAATATCAGGGCAAACTATTTGTCCCGATGCGACCAAAATACCTACCGCAATCGCAA
This sequence comes from Pseudoalteromonas sp. S1610, assembly GCF_005887465.1. GTDB lineage: Bacteria > Pseudomonadota > Gammaproteobacteria > Enterobacterales > Alteromonadaceae > Pseudoalteromonas > Pseudoalteromonas undina. The sequence continues at coordinate 35,969 of NZ_PNDI01000036.1, forward strand.
GGTCAAATCGCCCACCATCTTTAGGAAGATCGGCAGGGGCTAAATTGATTTACATACTAGCTAATGGGATAATATTTAAATTGACCAAGATTATAAGAACTAAAAATGAAACCAACAGCTTTCATCTATGGGCGGGTTAGTAGCGACAAGCAAACTATAGGTACGTCTATTGAAATACAAACTGACCTCAAGAAAGCGAAGAAAATAGCATCTGAGCATGGTTGTGAATTATCAGAGTTAATAACTATTGATGAAGGGGTCTCTGGCTTTTCTGGTAGTAACTTAAAAACAGGAAAATTAAAAGACTTGTTAGAGATAGTTAAAAGAAATGACCTTATCATCTTAAGAGCGCTAGATAGATTCTCACGAGGCTCACTATATAAAGTAAATAGTATTTTCACAGATTTATTACATAAAGGTGTTCGATTTTATACCACTATGGATAATAAATTATATGGTGGTGAGAGCAGCAATAAGGTCGTCGATGCAATAGTTAGCGTAATTGGATTCAATAGTGCATTTGAGGAAAGCAGTAAAAAAGCAGCATTAAATAACGATTATATATTAAAGCGAATTACCCAATTCAATGATGGTATACGAGGCTTAAATAATGCTCCTTTACATCATGGAAAAAGCATCCCTTTTCACTGCCAGCTAGTAGGTGAAGATAAAAGTAAAGTAGTAGTAAAGCATCCTAAGAATTTTGACGTAGCAAAAGAGATTATCGCTCTTGCTTTAAACGGAGACGGTCTTCACAAAATTATTAGAGTGGTTAATGAAAAGCATAATATTTCAAGAACAAAGCAATGGTTAAAAGACTATCTCAAGAGCCATACTCTTTACGGCAACTGTATTTTGAAGGTTCAAGATAGAACGCAAAAAGTTATATATGATGGATTCGGCGAAACATACCCCAAGAAAGAATATATTTTGAATGAATATTATCCTGCGGTTTGCACAAAAAATGAATGGCTAGGCCTACAGGAAACTAGAAAGCGCTCCATTAAACTCAGATCTGAAGGTCAAAAATACTATAGCTTATTATCGGGAAGGCAGCGGTTGTATTGCTCATGTGGCAAACCATTAACCGTCATATATGGGAGGAATGCCACACAACCAATATATTATGGTTGTATTGATCAAATATCATGTCGAAATATGGAGCAAATTTACGCCTTGAATCATGTAATTGCTGACGCTGTAACAGGAGATATTTATAAAAAAGACACAGATAAAAATACAAAAAATCGTGAGATAGAAACAAACAAATTAAATGGTGAAATAACGGAGCTTCAGGAAAGCATAAATAATATGCTGAAACTTGTAGAAGACCACCCTCTAGCATACGGTGATAAGTTCGCTCCAAAAATAATAGAGTCAAAAAAGACTATAGAAAAAAAACAAAAGTTATTAGATGAAGTTAATGGTCAGAAATTTATAAGTTCTCGAACAATCGAAGAACGGAATATGATTCCTAATGAAATTAGGAAGATAAAAGATCAGTTGTTAAATGGTACAAGTGAGCAAAATCTAGAAAATGGAAACAAGATATATAAAATAATAAAACGAATAATCTTAGATAAGAATGGATTAATCAGCATTGAGTTTGAGAGCGGAGAATTTGAAGCATGCTATTTCCCAATTCAAAATAAGTCAAAAGGCCGAAGAATGGGCTGTTTTCTGCATATCTTTAATAATACCGAAGATAGTTTGTACTCTTCCATGAAACAAGACCCTGAATTCTCATTAATCACATTTACTAGAGAAGAGCTAGAAAACAAAAACCATGTAATACATATAGATAAAATAAACCCTTCCTTACTGAAATTATTCAGCCACGAGAGAACTATTATGGCGTGTGACAAAGCAGTCAGCCATATAAATAATTATGTAAAAAGTTATGGATATTTTATTTTAAAAAGCTCATTCGCTATAGACAGCGGATTAACTGAAAAACAATGGCAAAAGCATAAATCTTACTGTATAGCTTTTTTTGAAAAGCGAGGAATGATATGTAAAGTTGAGTTCATTACAAAAAACAATGGCCGAAATAGTATTTCCATTATTTCAGACAAAGTATACACAGTAGAGGATATCCACGGCATTTTATGGAAGAACATTAAAAATTATAAACAGCTTATAGTGCTTTCGTAGCATCATAGCTATTTTACTAATCATTCTTTATGTCAAATATATAACTGAATCTTAATCTATTGCCTACTAAGGAATTAAATTTTATAGGAAAGAGGCTAAGTATAAGTATTTTATTTAGTCTAACTTAGTTGCTTCGTAAAAATATGTGCTGGACCGAGTCAAGAAACAACTTGGCTTATGAATGAGCCAGCTTCAATTAAGAGCCTGCCCTATTTCTAATTAGAGTGGGTTTTACGACTCTAAAGATCTGTCGCTTATTAAAGCCATATGATTAACCCGTCTCTAAACTTAATCTAATTAAGTCTTAAAAATTCGCCTTTAAATATGTAAAAACCACTTCAAAAAAAGAATATATAAACCAAAAAATAGGCATCTAACAAAATCAAAAACCCCAAAAGCAATAGAAAATGACAATAAAATGCACTGTTTACATTCGTTTACAAAAAACATGCGCATTTGCTTATAATTCATACAAGAAAAGCATGTTTGCAGAAAAAACTTTTATATATATACATGAGTACTCACTAAATTTAGTGAGTTGTTTTGATTTAAACCTTACGAATATCGTAAGAAGTAAAGGTGGATATATGAAGACATACAATCACGTTTTTAAAAATTTAAGTAAGCTCATGGAGCTTAAAGCTAAATGGGAAAGTGGCAGATATAGTAAGGCTGAATTATCAAGGCACTATAAAGTGAGCGAGCCAACGATATTGAGAAATTTAGAAAAGCTTAAAGCACTAAACTGAAGATAGAATATGAGTAAATCGAATTGATTTACAGCAACAATTAAAACATAAACTGCCTGCATAAGGGGGCGAATTGAAAAATAGGTAAACATAATGAATACAATTACGAATAATAAAATTACAAAATTGGGAGCACCATTTACTGTTATAGAAGAGCACGTACAAAAAAAGGTTGACGCCACCACAACGCAACCCTTTTCTAAAAAATCCCACAATAATATTTATACAGAAGAAATCAACACCCTACATAAGCTGTGCGGCTATCACACGCTTATCGACTCAACGAGCCACGTGAAGAATGAAAATAAATTATCATTAATTGACGCTTTTGTAGGAACTGGTAAGACTTTGGAAGCACTCAAATTAGCAATTATCCACATGCTCTGTGGAGAGCTTGTTGTTTATGGCGTTCATACTATACGAACTCAAGTGGAAAGATCTAAAGAGTTAGAAGAGCTCATCAACGAGTATGTTCAGGTGTGTGAGTGTTTAGAGTTAAAAGGAGAGTTACAAATATTATTGAATCGTATTAAACGTGTATCAACAATAGAAAAAGACTCAGATACAACAGTTACTTCAATGTTCAATAATGTTATTGGTCAATTGTATTCAACTGGCGGCTGTGTATTCGTATGTAACCAAGCGGTAAGACTATTGAATAATGGTTCAGTAGAAAAAAATAATTCTGTTATTTTCTTTGATGATGATAATAGTTCTATAACTAAAAAAGTTATATTAAAAAGCTACAACTCAACAGATGTTAATTCTCTTAAATCGTTCTTTAATCTTAAAAATGTAGAGCAAAGCGATAAATCAACGCTGTTTATTGTTGATTCATTAAAGACGAATTATAAACAACAATTAGCTAACTTTAACGTTGTTAATCAAGCTTTTTATGAGAAAGTTAAAAGTGTTATTGACGTATACATTTTACAGAAAAACAATGATTTACTATTGTTCGTTAATAAAAACAGACATGGTCAGTATGATGTTTTATTGTCTACTAAATTATCATTAAGAGTTGTTGAATCATTCAAAAAGGTTTATGCAGTTTCTGAAAACGTTAAAAACGATAACTTAGCTGTGTTTGATTGGCTCAGTAAAGGTATAGAGTATGATTATTCTCTTTTACAATATGATTCTGTTAATCGTGGTGAAAAGTTTCTTTTAGATGTTAATGGTAAGCCTATGTTAAAAATTGCTCTTATCGCTGGACGTGAATCATACAAAATCGGTAAAGCTATCAATAGTGCGACAGAAGGCTCAGTCTCTAAAAGAATAATAAACTATCTTGAACAGTCTAAAAGTAACTTTAGTAAAATACACATAGCTTGTAACAAACGTTCAAGAGAATTATTTAATGATCTTAAAGTTCCATTTGTAGAAACAGATATTGATACACGTGGTAGAAACGATTTAATGGATTGTGACGTAAGTTTGTTATTTGGTATCAACACTATTATGAACAATGATAAAGAGTTCTATAAAATGGTTTACAAAATGACTGACGAACAGATCTTTGAAAATATAACCATTGCACCTGTAATTCAAAACGTGGGTAGAACCGCTATTCGTAAAACACAAAAAGTACCGTATACGTTGATTTTACCTGATTACAAAATTGCTGTGTTAGTCTTAAAACGTCTTTCAAAATATTATCCTGATGTATTCACGAATGATGTTAATGATGAGCTGTTAGATAATGCTGACGTAATAGCAGAAGATGCTTTTAAAGAATCTAACCAAAAATATGCCGACCGTGAATTAAGTAATTCTCATTATGTAAAATTAACTCGTTTACGTGAAAAACATGGCTCAGAAAATGTCGAAAAAATGATTCAAAAATTTAATGGGAAAGTTTTAACTGTTATCGAATATTTTAAAAATGAGGAAAAACAAGAAAAGCTATTATTGAAAGCTGTAAATACAATTGCACGTAAAGCTAAGAAACTAGTTAAATCGGACAATGTTAAAAAGGCTGCTGAAAAAGTCGGTTTAAATGAGTTCTTAGTACAAGCTAAAGATCTGAAAGGTAAGGCTATCGCTGAACTGGTTAATGATATTAATACCCATGGTGGTGTTGATGAACTAATTAAAACACCACCTATTGAAGCTGTTGAAAGAATTCTAAAACCAGTTGCAAAGAAAGATTATTATATAGAGGACAGCATTTTAGATATTATGCTTAGTAATAAAGCAGACAGTACAAAAATAGTTAAATGTGAATCGAAAAGTGAAATGTTTATTGATGATGAAATAGAATCTATCTTAATGGGTAACTCTACTGTTGATGTTAAAATTGAAAAGCCAGTTATGGCTAGTATTGAACATTTTGATGTTAGTGTTCAAAATATTCTTATGAATTATTAATAAATACAGTTTGCCCCACTTTTTGTAAGATGGCTCTAATAAAGAACTATATTACAAAAAGTGGGGCAAAAATCGAAAGAAATGATTAACAATAAGGAATAGAACATTAATTGCAATATAGTTCTTTTTAAATGATACAAATTACCAAAATCAGTTATTTACAAGCTACGTAGTAGCGCAGTTGCGAAGCTATATTATGTATAAACTAGTGACTGTTCTATTCACTATACAGCCTCTTACGAGGCGCAAGACCTAAAGGCCATTGCAAGTAACTAGTTATCTCAATTAATGTAGTAAGTTAACTATTAATATACTCAAAAAAACAATTAATTTTGGATTGGTGCGTAGCAGCAAAACTAAGCCGAAAGGCCATAATATAAACATCAATTCCCCTCCAGAAATTACACTTTTTGTATATCAATCGGTGTTTTAATAGAATAACCAATACAGATGAATGCGTCTGCTACACTCATACTTTCCATAATCCAGGATTGCTATGAAACTCACTATTTTCACTTTAATATTTCTATCCAGCCCCATTTTATCAGCAAAAACTTATGGTGAATTAATTGTGTCGGAAATTGTAAGTATTTACGATGGAGACACATTTAGAGTTAACCTTGATGGTGATATGCCCCGAATTTTTGGTGAAAACATAAGTATTCGTGTAGCTAATGTGGATACGCCAGAAATTCGTACTAAGTGTGTTCAAGAGAAAATCTTAGCTAGAAAAGCAAAGCAATTTTCGGTTCAAAAATTAAGAGAAGCTAAAGTAATAGTTTTAAAAAATATTCAACGTGGTAAGTACTTTAGAATAGTAGCTGATGTGTATGTAGATGGTGTACTATTATCGAAACAATTACTTGATAATAACTTGGCTGTTCAATATGCTGGAAAAAAGAAAACACATAATTGGTGTATAAATAATACACCAAACTAAAAAATACTGTCAAAGGGACTTTATGACAACTAATGAAAGTTTGTGCTTAAGTATATCCAAAATAATTAAAGATTATAGAAATAATGAATTTGGTAACTACGACCAAGAGCATGTCCAACGATGGATTAACCAGTTTGAAGATCATGAACAGGAAATTGTACTACTTGAAACAAATCGAATCTTAAGAAAAAACTTTATCACAATTGAGAAATTTCATGAATTCGCTGATACTGTAATATCATACGATGGCGTATACGGAAAAGACCAGAAAGATTTTTGGGACCACGTTTCGATACTTCAAATTCAAAAACAAGGTAACAGTCAAAGTGAGCTAAACAAAATTTTCATCGATAAACTTTCGAAGAGTTTTAATGTTGAAGGCATAATCAATGCTCGTGCAAATAATTACTTATATATTGACGACTTTATTTTCACTGGAAACAGAGTTTTTACCGATATAAGAAACTGGCTACAATCAATGCGTCCTAATAATTGCGTTGTTCATATTGCTACTATTGGTTGGTATGTATACGGTCAACATAACTTAAAAACTAGGTTAGATAAACTAGTTCAAGATGCATCTTTAAACATCAAATTTGTATTTAGTACTTATGACAACAATATATTTGAAAATAGGTTGGTTCGAAAAGATTACTCTGAAATATTTTGGCCGACATCTGAAGTAGAAAGCGATTCTAAAATTAAAGGCTATGTGCAAGAAAATAATGCATCCCCAAAGTACAGAGTTGAAAACGGTATCAAAAATAGAGTTTTTTCTCGCCCAAGACGTGAGGAGTATGAAAAAATACTTTTAAAGTATGGCTTAAAAATAATGAGTTTCCCAAAAAATAATAACTCATTAATTAAGCCCCTCGGATATCATAGGTTTGACCTTTTTGGTTTTGGATCAACAATATTTAACTTTAGAAACTGTCCTAACAATAACCCATTAGTATTTTGGTGGGGAGATCCCAAAGCCCCTGCTTATCACCCATTTAGTAAATGGTATCCATTACTACAAAGAGATACTTATAAGAGTTAGTATGAATCAAGCCAACATTAGGCAGTACGATTTAAGGAATGTCGCCTCATTTAGAATTACTAGTGAAAAATGGGGTGAGCTATCCAATATGTGTGCAGGCTTTCCACTTGTCGTCAACAATACTCAAATAAGAAGCGCAGAAGCATTGTATCAAGCATGTAGATTTCCTAGCTATCCTGAGATACAAAAAAAAATTATCGAACAAAATAGTCCAATGATTGCCAAAAAGGTCACTAGACCTTACATGGGAGATACTAGAGGTGATTGGATGGACGTTCGTATTCTTATTATGAAATGGGTTATTAGAGTTAAATTAGCTCAAAATTGGGATACTTTTTCTAAAGTATTACTTAGTACTAATTGCATTGATATTGTGGAAGTATCGTCTAAAGATGACTTCTGGGGTGCGAAGCCACATGGTGATAATGTATATAGAGGTGTAAATGCATTAGGCCGATTGTTAATGGAGTTACGCCTACAAATGCAAAACAATAATCGAGAAAATTTTTTACATGTGAAACCTTTAGCTATAGAAAACTTTTTTTTATTGGGTGAAAAAATAGAGTTAGTCCGTCATACAGATGCTAATAAATATAAATCTAAACAAAAAAACCTGTTTGATATCTGAAAATAAGAAATTAGTAGCACTAACTTCCTATTTCAGCTTGATTGCTAACCTCTAGTAACCTTACGAGCATTGGGTACTTATTTGGAAGACCATACATAAGCGATCAGTGTCGAACCCCTGTGTCAGTTATATTCCTATTATTCAAAGATCTTTACTAGCTCTTCACTCTTGATGAACTCAGTTTCTCTAAATAAATTTGGGTTTCTTCTTAAGATTCTTTGCATCTCGCCTTTTAGCTCTCCAATCACTTTTTTTCCATATCTATAACGCTCTACGTTACTGTCGTACTTTTTGTGGAGTAAACGAATTTGTTTTGCGTAAGCCGATTCCTCAGGCTTCTTTGTCTTAAGATCTTGATCAATGAGACGGTCTATAGAAGCATCCCTTGCTTTCTCTGTTGCATTCTCAATAAGCATTTCAGCCTTTTCCACTGAAATCTCCTGATATAAAGCATTTATATGATGAGGACAAATATACTCAGATTCTAAATCTACCCCCCTAGTAACGAAGAAGGCAAAACCACTTTTCTCAACCTTTTGCCTTATTTTATTTATAAACTTATCCTCATGATAATCTCTATCTCTATGGATGATTACCTGTATATCTGGTCTTTTATCTTTTAGATATTTACCCAGTATTAAAGCTCCACTTATCTGATCTGCACCAAGGTAAGAATAAAACTCAGTTACCTCTAAATTACAGCCTTGTGCTTCAAAATATGAAATAACATGATCATGATTTTCATCTTCAGTTAAAACAACAAATTGAATGCTATCTTCGAGCTCAACTAACTGAGCCTTTAAGTTTTCAATTTCACTTTGGTGTTCATAAATTTTTGTCAAATAAGGGGTTATAATTGGTAATAATCCCATATTTTCATGAAGAACATCGGTTTTCTCATGTGAAACAGCATCAACTTGAGTGCAGTTATCTTCACCTTGTGAAATATAAAAAGTATTTACATTATCACCATCTGTTTGATCAAGCGCATAAAATGCAGGCGAGTGAGTTGTAATGAAAATTTGGATATCTTTTGAATACTCTTTAAACGTTTTAGCAAGTTCAAAAGCATACCTCAACTCTAGATTATTTTCAGGCTCTTCGAAGCCCCAAATAGTATCTGGCTTAACATAACCAGCTCTTGAAATATTTCTCTCTTGCTCTGACATATATTTTAAAATCACAGGTATATGCCTAATCTTTATTCCATCACCACGCTGTTTTAAATGGTAAGTATTACCCTCTAATCGAACACCAAAATCTAAATTAGAAAATAACTGCTTAAAGTCAGAAGGGACTTGGATTGTATTTGAAATCCCTATTTGCTCAGATAAATCTTTGGTTATACCTTTGGTGATCTCTTGGATACCACTTATAAACTCTTCACCTTGAGTGGATAAAGTATCTGCATGGGCTTCATTCAAAACATCGTATAATTCACCCATTAGGGCTGAAAAGTAATCTTGTCCTTTTATCGCAGGAATATATCTATACCTAATTTTATCTAGCCATTGTGACACACCATCCCTAGGCGGTACTTCATTACCACTCTCAATGTATTTTCTTTCTTCTATAATAGAGCCATCTTGCCTCCATCGTTTGGTCCACCTCAATGGCTTCGCATGTTTAAAACGTCTTTGGGGCGGTTCAATGATTAAATCAATTCTAATTTCATGTCTAGTGCCTTTCCCCGTATTAGAGTGATAACAATAATCCTCAGAGAACCTAAAGCGAGTATCTAGATCTGTTTCATTATTGAAAAAAAGATTCAATGCTCTCAATAGATTGGACTTTCCTTGATCATTTTGTCCGACAAAAATATTAAGCTCCGAGAATTCTAACTTTTTTGTTACTGACTTTAAGGAACGGAACTTTCTAATCTGGACAGACTTAATAATTTCCATATAAACAGGCGACTCCATATTTAAATATATTTGTAATTTGCTTTTATCATTAGAGAGATAAGCGTAAATGAACTTATCAGTTAACAGTTTTTATAACAATTAGAATTAGAGCTTACTTTAGCGAAAGTGTACCTAATTTAAGTCTTCAAATTGAATTGATTTATATTTTATTGTCCATATATTAAAAGAGCTAGTATCTGTTAATTAATAAGTCAGCATTCCTTTCCTCGTAACTAGGATTTAGTCATGAGGAAAATAGGAACATTTTTAATCAATTTATTGAAATTGCTCTTTTGGTTGGTACTTGTTGAGTACAAGATTTCAAACTTTGAAATTCATTATTACTTTTCACATGTAGCAATAGTTTTATGGAGCACCTTTAGCGTAATTATTTTTATTTGGAGGTCCAGAAACAGAGATAAAAAAGTACTTATAGATAGACGTTTTGTTAAATTTAAAATATTAATAAGGTTTATCAAATTTTTAATTGAGTTTATTTTATAATTTTTGGAGTTTAGATTGCCTACTTGTTTTTATGTAGCACTAAACTGATTTATTGATTTTGAGGAAGGGTAATAGCCTTCTTCGATGTAGTTTCATGCAACCGCTCATCACAACGGATACTTAGCTTGTCAAATAGTCGGATGAACTCAGAGTTTTATAACAATATACATATTTTAGAGAAAATGGTTATTTCTCTAAATGAAAATGTTAGTAAGCACCCAAGATACGTCTCTTCATTCTTTAGAGATGCTTATTTTGATCTTATTGCAAGAAACTTTGACAAAAATAGTGATTACACAACTTGGATAATGAATCAGATAATCCTGATATATTTATTTCATTTCACGTGTATACATAATCCAGACTATTATTTAGAAAGATTGCACTCGTTCATTCCATGGCGAGCAGTGAAGAGGAACTCAAAGAGAGGTCCTCCAAATAAAGATTAAATACTTCAATTTAGCCTCGCTGTCATTTCATAACTCACTCAACTCACTATCATCAATACTCTTTCTTACTTTCTGTATTGTTGAACGACTACATGATAATAATTTTTGAATACGTGACCATGACATTCCATCAAGTAACAATTCTCGGATCTTATTTTGTAGCTCTATATTCGTAGGACGACCCATTTTAACACCTTTCGCTTGTGCTATTTTACGACCTTCATCGCATCTACGTTTTCTATCTTCAAGATCCTTACGAGCAGTTGAAACCAATAGTTCTAATACTAGATCTGATAAGAAGGAACCAATCATTGATAGAATCCTATTATCTTTATCTATCATACCTGTAATACTAGGTAACTCTGGCGATAGTATTAATAAATCTTTTTCTTTAATCTTAGCTTTCAACAATTCCCAATCGCTCGCATTGAGCCTTGATAATCTGTCAACCTGCTCGACTATGATTGCATCACCTATTTGTGCAAAATCCAATAATGCCATTAACTGCGGCCTTTCTAGTTTCGCGCCCGATTCTTTTTCCCAATAGTAGCGATCGCTAACAATTAAATTATTGTCTTTGGCATAATCTAGTAGCACCTTCTCTTGTCGTTCAATATTTTGTTGAACAGTCGATACTCTCATATATAAGAAACATTTCATGGCTTTGCACTAGTTCGTTAATTCAGTACGTTAAGTATTGGTCCGTTTAATCAGTATGTAAAGTTATAAATTAGCCCTTTTTAAAGTAGTCCGTTATTTATAATTAAACGAACTAGCCAATATTCACTCTAGCTGAATTATGCCTGCCTAAGTAAGCGGCTAAATATTCATATGTAAATATTCAAATAAACAATCAAAGTATGAAAAAAAATATTGGAAGACCAATGCAAGGTAAAGAGCCAAGAGTTAATAAAGTTAGTTTTCGAATTTCAGACAGTGCAAAAAACGGAGTTTTAAGATTAATGAACAACTCTAATCTCAATAGCGCTATAAACTCATTATTGGAGAATTTAGACTCAAATCTCATATATGTTTCTCATCATGAGAAAGAGCTTTTAAAAAAGGTATATGGTATTGAAGCAATCGCATTTTACTCAAAAGTTATTCTTAATGATTTAAACGAAGCTCGTGATATTGAAAAAAGTAACCTCTTTAAAGAGGATTATGTAGATATCAAATACTCAACTCATGACTCATAACTATGGTGCGACTATGAAAAGACTTATAGAAGATAAAAAAGTGAAGACGCGATTATCATTTAGAGAGTGGAGGTCATTTAATATTCAATTAAAACGACTTAAACGAAACTTAAAAAAGGAAGCAGATTGCAAAGCAACTGAAATAGTTCAGCAGGAAATAGAACTTATATTAAAAATATTGGGAATAAATGGACAAGCTTAAAAAGCTTTTATATCACATAAGCAGAGCTTTAGGCTTAGGCTTAGGCTTA
>NZ_PNDI01000037.1:0-549 GCF_005887465.1 Pseudoalteromonas sp. S1610
CCCCCCCCCCCCCCCCCCCCCCGACCCCCTCCTCCTGCGCCCCCCCCACCCGCCACCCCCGCCGCCTCCCCTAAACCCCCCACCCACTGCTGCAAATTTAACCTTGAAAGGTCAGCAGACCCTAGGATAAGGAATGTCGTTAGCCCGTATATTTTCTCGCGCGCAGGTGGGGATCAACGCCCCCGAGGTGATGGTTGAAGTACATTTAGGGAATGGTTTACCCGCCTTTCATATCGTCGGCTTACCTGAGGCGTCGGTTAAAGAGGCCAAGGATAGAGTACGTAGTGCTCTAGAAAACTCGCAATTTGGATTTCCCGATCAGCGTATTACCGTTAATTTAGCACCTGCCGACTTGATTTACATGTAATTCATAGGGAGGTTTTTTTATTCTATAATATACCGTTAAGCTTTATAAATTCGCTGGTGGTCAAAATTGTCTAATAACTATAGTTTGTCTGCCTAAGCCTAAGCCTAAGCCTAAGCCTAAGCCTAAAGCTCTGCTTATGTGATATAAAAGCTTTTTAAGCTTGTCCATTTATTCCCAAGTTT
>NZ_PNDI01000038.1:0-64215 GCF_005887465.1 Pseudoalteromonas sp. S1610
GATATTGGTGATGACGAAGTTGAAGTAACTGAAATTATGGTTGCAGTTGGTGATAGCGTAGAAGAAGAGCAATCTATCTTAAACGTTGAAGGCGACAAAGCAGCTATGGAAGTACCGGCGCCGTTTGCAGGTACTGTTAAAGAGATTAAAGTAGCGACTGGCGATAAAGTTAAAACTGGCTCATTGATTTTTGTATTTGAAGTGGCGGGTAGTGCACCAGCTGCAGCACCTGCAGAAAAATCAGCACCAGCGCCTAAAACAGAATCTAAGCCGGCAGCTCAGGCTGAGTCAAAACCAGCAGCATCATCTGCTAAAGCAAGCTCTGAAAGCTTTGAAAACAATAGCGCTTATGCACATGCATCGCCAGTGGTTCGCCGTTTAGCACGTGAGTTTGGTATTAACCTTGCTAACGTTAAAGGCACGGGCCGTAAAAACCGTGTTGTTAAAGAAGACGTGCAAAACTATGTTAAGCAACTGGTTAAGCAAGTTGAGTCTGGTCAAGTATCAGCAGCTAAAGGCAATGCGGGTGGCGGTGAGCTTGGTTTAATTCCATGGCCAAAAGTTGATTTTGCTAAGTTTGGTGAAATAGAAGAGAAAAAACTCTCTCGTATTCAAAAGCTGTCAGGTAAAAACTTACACCGTAACTGGGTGCAAATTCCACATGTTACTCAGTTTGATGAAGCTGATATCACGAGCCTTGAGCAGTTCCGTAAAGAGCAAAATGCCCTTAACGAGAAGAAAAAGCTGGGTGTTAAAATTACGCCACTTGTATTTGTAATGAAAGCAGCTGCTAAAGCGCTTGCTGAGTTCCCTACATTTAACTCATCGATTTCAGAGGATGGCGAAAGCTTAATCCTTAAAAAGTACATTAATATTGGTGTAGCGGTTGATACGCCAAATGGCTTAGTTGTACCAGTGTTTAAAGATGTTGATAAAAAAGGCATTATTGAACTATCTCGTGAACTAATGGAAGTATCTGTTAAAGCGCGTGATGGCAAGTTAAGTTCATCAGATATGCAAGGTGGTTGTTTTACTATTTCAAGCCTAGGTGGCATTGGCGGTACGGCATTTACGCCGATTGTGAATGCGCCTGAGGTGGCAATTTTAGGTGTGTCAAAATCTGAAATGAAGCCTAAGTGGAATGGTAAAGAGTTTGAGCCTAAGCTAATGGTTCCACTTTCAATGTCTTACGACCATAGAGTGATTGACGGTGCACTTGCTGCACGCTTTACTGTTACTCTTGCAAGTTACATGAGTGATATACGCCAGTTAGTGATGTGATCACTACAGAGTGAGTAAAATCAAATCCCAGCCAGTTGTTTTTAGCTGGGATTTTTATCATTTGCAATGATACAATATTTGCACAAATGCCCTTTTCTGCCTTGCAGAAACATGGCAGTTAAATTTTGGGGCTGTGTCCCGTTCAAACAATAAAGGTAATAGCATGAGCAACGAATTAAAAACTCAAGTTGTTGTACTAGGCGGTGGTCCTGGTGGTTACTCTGCGGCTTTTCGCGCTGCTGACTTGGGCTTAGAAGTTACATTAGTAGAATCTCGCGAGACATTAGGCGGTGTATGTCTTAATGTTGGTTGTATTCCTTCTAAAGCACTTTTACACGTAGCTAAAGTGATTGATGATGCTGCAGAAATGTCATCTCACGGCGTTACTTTTGGCGCACCAAAAATTGACTTAGATGAAGTTCGTTCTTGGAAAGACTCTGTTGTTGGCCAGCTTACAGGTGGCTTAGACGGCATGGCTAAAATGCGTAAAGTAAAAGTTGTATCTGGTTACGGTAAATTTACTGGTAGCAACACTTTAGATGTTGAAGGCGCTGACGGTAAAACAACCATTACCTTTGATAACGCAATTATTGCTGCGGGTTCTAAACCTGTAAACTTACCTTTCATCCCTGAGGATGATCGCGTTATTGATTCAACGGGCGCGCTAGAGCTTAAAGATGTTCCTGAAAAGCTACTTGTTTTAGGTGGTGGTATTATCGGTCTTGAAATGGGTACGGTTTACCGTGCACTAGGTTCTGCAATTGATGTTGTAGAATTTGCAGACCAACTTGTTCCTGCTGCTGATAAAGACATCATTAAAATTTACCAAAAGCATGTTAAAGACAAGTTTAATGTAATGCTTTCAACTAAAGTAACTGGCGTTGAAGCAAAAGACGACGGTTTATATGTTACGTTTGAAGGCAAAAATGCACCGGCAGAGCCAGTACGTTACGACAAAGTACTTGTTGCTGTAGGTCGTACACCAAATGGTAACATGTTAGACGCTGATAAAGCGGGTGTGAATGTTGATGAGCGTGGTTTTATTAACGTTGATAAGCAATTACGTACTAACGTAGAACATATTTTTGCGATTGGTGACTTAGTGGGTCAACCTATGCTTGCGCATAAAGCGGTTCATGAAGGCCATGTTGCAGCAGAAGTTATCTCTGGTCAAAAACATTACTTTGACCCTAAGTGTATTCCTTCAATTGCTTATACTGACCCTGAAATTGCATGGGCGGGTGTAACTGAAAAAGAAGCGAAAGAGCAAGGTTTAAGCATTGAAACAGCTGTATTCCCTTGGGCTGCATCGGGTCGTGCTATTGCTTCTTCACGTACTGAAGGTTCTACTAAGCTTATTTTTGATAAAGAAAGCGGCCGTATTATCGGTGGTGCTATGATTGGTATTAACGCAGGCGAAATGCTGGGCGAAATCGGTCTAGGTATTGAAATGGGTGCAGATGGTGAAGACCTAGCGCTAACAATTCATGCTCACCCAACATTGAACGAATCAATCGGCCTTGCTGCTGAAATTTTTGAAGGTTCAATCACTGATTTACCAAACAAAAAAGCAGTTAAAAAGAAGAAGTAATTTCTTTTAGTTAATCGCGATAAAAAACCCAAGCCTCGGCTTGGGTTTTTTGTTTTTATAGCCTCAGCGTTTAGCAAAAGATTGTTCTATCTAGCGCAGCGTCTCTATGGTGCAAAAACAAAGACTAAAGCATATCGAGCTGCGAGTGCCGGGCAACAGGCAACGGGCTTAAAGCCTCAAAATTAAACCTGCGCGAGATAAATTCACGCCTGCAACATAAAAGTTATGCTTGCAAAAAGCTCGGTGTTTTATTTTACTAGCGCCCGCAGCCCGCAGCCCGCAGCCCGCAGCCCGCAGCCCGCAGCCCGCAGCCCGCAGATATCTATTTCCTTTTATTTTAGCTACAATGCGCAGCCATCAATTTATAGGTAAATACCCACAGTGACCCAGAGTTTAAAAAATTCAGTTTTAGCATTACGTGCTCAGCAAATAAGTGAATCTCGACGTGAGTTTAATGCCCGTGGTGGAAAAATGGATCGTTGTGAACAATGCTTAATTGCCAAGCATTACTGTATTTGTGAGGGCGCTGAGTACGCAAGCTGCAGCGCTGCAGTATGCTTACTTATGTATCATAATGAAAGTTTTAAACCGTCTAATACAGGGCGTTTAATTGCTGAAATAGTGCCTGATAATCACGCGTTTCGTTGGGATAGAACCTCCCCAGATCCTGCTTTATTGGCATTGTTGAATAATGATAAATATCAGCCTTTTGTGATTTTTCCGGCTGAAGATGTTGAAACTGATAGGGTGGTAACCCAGGTTGAAACGCATGCAGGTAAACAGCCATTGTTTATATTTTTAGATGGTACATGGCGAGAAGCTAAAAAAATGATTCGTAAGAGTCCTTATTTAGATAACTTACCTGTGCTGTCTATTACCTCAGAAAAACTCTCTGATTACCGATTACGTGTAGCGCCTCATGCTCATCAGTTAGGTACGGCAGAAGTGGCTATTATGGTATTAGCATTGGCTGGTGAAGTTGATGCGAGCACTAAATTAGAACAGCATTTTATTAAGTTTCGCGACGCTTATTTACTTGGTAAGCGTAACAAAGGCAGGCCCGAATAAAGTGCAGGGTATTAATACGAAAAAGCTGAATTTGACGCTTGAGTATAGCCTAAACATATATAATTTGGCTGACCGCTGACTTTCAGGCAAAAGAAAAGCGCGAACCATCTCTAGTCGCGCTTGCGGAATCTTCTAACTTTGTTGCATCCTGCAATTGAACCTAATCAACTCCAATTTTTACGATCCGTGTTATTACAATATTACTTTCTAGTTCTATGTAATATAGGCTATCCGGGCCTGTCTCCATAAATCCCTAAAACATCCTGTAAGGTAAAATCTATTACCAATCCTTATTGCACATCCGAGTGCATTCCCTTTGTTACCATTCCGTTGTGTTGCCTTTAAGGCCTGTCCTTTTTGTTCCCTATCCTTTATAAACAACTATTCCGCTGTTGTTATCCATTATGCATCATCCTGATGCTATCCCTTGTGCAATAATCCATTGCGATACTCATCCTGAGCCTGTCCTTAAATCCCTGTTATCCTAAAAACCAAACCTTGGTATTCGAGTAGTTAATCCGTTTCCATTTACTCGGTAAGCGTCGTTGCTTATTTATGGGTTAATTATAGAGAGTGATTTGCAGTAAATGTAGGATAAAACCGCTTATGGTTTATGTTCTTACAAATGAAATATTTATAAATTATTTAAAATACAATGGCTTGCTGTATTTATGGGGTGTTATGTAGGGTGTTTTTACTCATTTACTGCCATAAGCGTAAGAGATATCTTACAAGGGTTTTCTTTTTTGGGCGTATTTATCACTAAGTAATTATATAAAGTGTGCACTTTTTAGTTCATCGCGGTAAAATTAATGATAATAATTATTAGTCAGGTAAGAAAATATGAAAAAAACACTCGCGCTTGTTGTTGGGTTAATTATCTCAGCACCTGCTGTTGCAACCGATGTTGTGAATATTTACTCATTTAGACAACCTTTTTTAATTAAACCTATTTTAGATGATTTTACACAGCAAACAGGCATTAAAACTAATGTTGTGTTTGCTAAAAAAGGCCTAATCGAGCGTGTTAAGCGTGAAGGCAAGCACAGCAAAGCAGATTTAGTTTTAACGTCTAACTTTAGTGCGTTAATTCAATTAGAAGAGCTAAAGCTAACGCAAACTATTGATAGCGAGAAGGTTAATAAGAATGTGCCGGCTGCATTTCGTGATGGCGATGGTCAGTGGGTGGCGCTCACTAAGCGAGTGCGAAATGTTTACTCTTCAAAAGAGCGTTTAGGTCCATTACCTGAGCTGAGTTATGAAGATTTAGCCGAACCTGAATATAAAGGTCAAATTTGTACTCGCTCTGGTAAGCACCCGTACAACTTAGGGTTAGTGGCTTCCATGATTGCTCATCATGGTGAAGTCCAGACTAAAACATGGCTTGAGGGTGTAAAAGCTAATTTAGCGCGTAAGCCGCAGGGAAATGACCGTGCGCAAGTTAAAGCCGTTAAAGAAGGTTTATGTAATTTAGCTTTAGGTAACAGTTACTACTTAGGTAAAATGTTGCAAGATGAAGCGCAAAAACCGTGGGCAGATGCGGTTAATATTAATTTTCCAAACCAAACTAACCGTGGTTCGCATATTAACGTATCGGGTGCGGTAATTACTAAGTATGCTAAAAACCCTGAAAATGCCTTGAAACTTATAGAGTATATGACCGACAATAAGGCGCAAAATATGTATGCCTCGCTCAATATGGAGTACCCGGTCAAGCCAGGTGTTAAGCTTTCAAGTTTGGTTGCATCATGGGGAAGCTTTAAGGAAGACAGCTTACCGCTTGATGAAATTAGCAAATATCGTCCATTAGCCCTTAAGCTAATTGATGAGGTGAAGTTCGATCTTTAATGACTTATAAATTTCAGCTGTCGAAGTGGCAGCTTATTGCGTGGTCGACGGGTTTATTACTGTCGACCCCGTTGTTTTTTCTACTAGTAGAATCTTTACAAGGCGACTCAGAGGTATTTACCCACCTGTGGAATACCGTGCTGTGGGACTATATAAGTAATACCGTATTGCTGGTTTTAGGTGTAGGGTTACTTAGCTGCCTGATTGCGTTGCCACTGGGTTGGCTCACCGCTTATTGCCGTTTTCCTGGCAAACAACAGTTTGAATGGGCACTGATGCTGCCACTTGCCATGCCTACCTATATTATTGCTTATGTGTACACGGATTTGCTCGACTACGCGGGGCCGGTACAAATAACACTAAGAGAGTGGTTTGGTTGGCAATCACCCAGTGATTACTGGTTTTTTGATATACGCACTTTGCCAGGGGCTATCATCATGATTGCGCTGGTACTCTACCCGTATTTATATTTAATTTTTAAAACCGCACTACGTGAACAATCCTTTAAATTAGTCCAAGCAAGCCAATTAATGGGATTAAGTGCATGGAAAAGCTTTTTTAAAGTAAGCTTAGTGCTTTCTCGTGGCGCTATTGTTGCGGCACTTGCTTTGATCAGCATGGAAACTATGGCTGATTTTGCTACCGTTAGCTACTTTGCAGTCAGTACATTAACCACCGCAGTATACGATACTTGGTTTGGTTATTACTCATTAACTGCAGCAGCAAAAATTTCAGGGGTGATGTTGTTACTGCTATTCTTAGCATTGATCACCGAGCGTTTTAGCCGTCGTAACCAAGCTGTATTTGAACGTCAATCGAGTGTGAACAGTGAGGCACTTTATATTCTTAAAGGTAAGTCTGCATGGTTAGCAACGGGATTTTGTAGCCTTATTTTAATAATCTCATTTATTATTCCTATGTTTGTATTACTTAAATATGCAGTGATGTATTTTGACCAAGCGTGGAATAGTGAATTTTTTAGCTATGCATGGCAAAGTTTGAAAGTGGCCGCAGTAGTGAGTGTAGTGACTATTGTTTTGAGTGTTTTAGTGGTGTTTTATCAGCGCATTGCAAAACAAGCAAACCCACTTATACCTGGGCGTTTAGCAAGTACGGGGTATGCGTTACCAGGCACAGTATTAGCGATTGCGGTATTGTTGCCACTCACCCTATTAGAAAATACTATTAACCGCATTCTGACTCCTTATGATTTAGATATTGGTTTATTACTGACTGGCAGCTTACTAACGATTATTTTTGCTTATATAGTGCGGTTTTACGCCGTGGCTCATGGTGCCATAGAGTCAAGCTTTTCACGTATTAGCCCCTCGCTTGATATGGCAAGTCAGTCAATGGGGAAAAGCCAAGGCCGCACATTACGCTTAGTGCATTTGCCTTTATTGCGCCGAGGCTTATTAACCGCAGGTTTATTGGTCTTTATTGAGTGTATGAAAGAGCTGCCCGCAGCCTTACTGCTAAGGCCTTTTGACTTTGAAAGCTTAGCAACGCACGTGTTTCAATATGTCAGTGACGAACAATTAGAGCTGGCCTCTATATCAGCTTTATTTATAGTGGTGGTGGGCTTTATTCCGTTATATTTTATTAACCGTTCAATGGAGCAACGTAGTTAAATGAGTAGTTTGATTTTACAAGGCGTGAGCTATGCATATAACGGGACTAAGGTTGTAGATGATTTAGACCTAACCTTAGGTAAAGACGAAATAGTGTGTTTACTCGGTGCCAGTGGCTGCGGCAAAACCACCACGCTTAAAGCCATTGCAGGATTAATTGAGGCCAAGCAAGGACAGGTATTTATTGATGGTAAATTAGTCAGTGATGCCAATACGTTTGTGTCACCAGAGCATCGTAATATTGGTATGATGTTTCAAGACTACGCACTATTCCCACATTTAACGGTAGCGAATAATATTGGCTTTGGCCTAAGCGGTATGAGCAAAGCGGATAAACAGACTCGCGTGGATGAAATGTTAAAGCTTGTGCATTTGATTGGCTGCGCCGATAGGTACCCACATCAACTCTCTGGTGGTCAACAGCAACGGGTAGCGATTGCACGTGCATTAGCCTATAAACCCAGTTTACTCTTGTTAGATGAGCCGTTTTCTAATATTGATACCCAAGTCCGATTTGAATTAATCGCCGATATTAGGCGTATTATTAAAGCTCAGCAAGTGTCGGCAGTGTTTGTTACTCACTCAAAAGAAGAGGCGTTTGCATTTTCAGATACGCTTGCGGTTATGCATCAAGGTAAAATTGCGCAGCAAGGCACGCCAGAGCAGCTTTTTGCCAAACCAAGTTCAAAGGAGGTTGCAGAATTTCTGGGTCAGGGCATATACTTAAGCGCAACTGTATTAACAGCAACTGAATATAAAACACAGTTTGGTGTGGTTAAATCAATACTGCCACAGCAATGCGCAGTGGCTAAAAAGGGTGTTATTTATGTGCGCCCACATCAACTTGAACTTGCCAGTAATAATGATAACGAGCTGGAGTGTGAGTGCGTAACTATACTAAGTAGTCGCTTTATTGGCTCTGCTTATGTATACACTGTGGTTATTGCTGAACAAGAAATAGAAGTTGCAGCTCAGTATGGCCAGTCATTTGAAATTAATGAACAGGTTATAATAAAAATAAAACCGCACACGGTGAATTTTTTTGAATCGTAATTAATCACTGTGTTTTGCTCTAAAAAGTAAGGAATAACAATGGCGCAAGCGCAATCAGGGATTTGTGCTGAAGCAAACTTACACGGTTTGCACTTATTTTTTAATGTACTTGATGGTCACGACGAATCACTTCGCGCTAAGCTTAAACAAGTGAGCGATATTGAAGATGAGTTTAGTGATCAGTTCTCTGAATCTATGCTTTCTTGCATGGTGGCAATTGGCGCCCAATATTGGCCGCATATTTTACCTGACTTCATGCCAAGCGAGCTGCAAAGCTTTCCTAATATTACCCATAGCGACTTTGTTATGAGTGCAAGGCCATGTGATTTGTTTGTGCAAATCCGCTCGGATAGAGAGGACGTGAACCATTTGTTTGCACTACAAATACTCAAGCTATTCACCCCAGATGTTGAGCTAGTTGAGCAAATTCGTAATTTTCGCTTTTTAGATGGCCGAGACTTTAATGGTTTTATTTATGCGGGCGATACCCCACATGGCCGTCAAAAACGCGTAACGGCGTTAGTAAACAAACCTGATAGTTTTGAAGATCAAGGTAGTTACATTCATGTGCAGCGTTATAAGCACGACTTGAGCTTGTGGCAGCATTTGTCATTACATGAACAAGAGCAAATAATGGGTCGTACACGCCTTGATAATACCTTGCTCAGCCCCGCACTTGAAAGTAGCCATGCAACCCGCAGTGAATTAAAAGATGAACAAGGTCAGGCACTGTTACTCAACCAAAGCATGCCTTATGGCGATGTATATGAGCAAGGTATGTTAGTGATCACGTGCTCTGCTAAAGGGGATGCATTCGAAAAAGTGCTAACTAGCCGACTAGGGCAGGGGGAGGATTATGACCACTGGCTTGATTTTACTCAGGCGGATATGGGCTCTGCATTTTTTGCGCCTTCAGTGCGATTTTTAAAGCAGTTATAACAATTGTAAAACGGCTACGTAGTGATCATAGCCGTTTCAATTACAGCGTTAGTGGTTAAACTGTATCAAATAAAATACGCACACGCTCTAGTGTGAGGTCTATTTCTGAGATTTTAGCTGGTGCGATAAAAATAGTATCATCGCCGGCAATAGTGCCTAGTACACCGTCTGCTTTGCCTAATGAATCAAGTAAACGCGCAATGAGTTGAGCAGCCCCTGGGCTGGTGCGAATAATAATCATCATTTCGTTATGCATAATATCAATAACGAGTTGGCGCAACGGGCTCTTAGCGGTTGGTACTCCCATTTCGGCGGGTAAACAGTACACCATTTCTTGTTTTGCATTACGGGTGCGTACCGCGCCAAACTTACTTAACATTCGCGACACTTTACTTTGGCTAATATTATCAAAGCCTTGTTCTTTTAACGCATCAACTATTTCGCCCTGTGAGCCAAAGTTTTCTTCTTTTAAAAGTGCTTTAAAGGCTTTAACCAATGCTTCTTGTTTGTCTTGTGGTTGCATAGTGTCTAATTAGTTATGTAATAGATACTGCAAATTCTACACAAAAATGCATAATTATGCAGCAGTTGTTTGCTTAAGTTGCCATTTTGCTGCGTTTAAACAGCAAAGTTTACAACTATGGTCGAAAATATAGCTAAAATAAGCAGGATAAATTTGTTTTTAGTCGTTAATTTCTTTATCTTATGAACCACAAATATTTCCTACCTCAAATCACGGAGAATTCCAATGAAAGTTGCTGTATTAGGTGCTGCAGGCGGTATCGGTCAAGCGTTGTCTTTATTATTAAAAACAGGTTTACCAGCTGGCTCTGAATTATCACTATATGATGTTGCGCCAGTAGTTCCTGGTGTTGCTGTTGACCTTTCTCACATCCCAACAGATGTTAAAGTTGCAGGTTTTGGTGCTGACGATTTAGATAAAGCATTAACAGGTTGTGATATCGTTCTTATCCCAGCGGGTATGCCACGTAAGCCAGGTATGGATCGTGCTGATTTATTTAATGTTAACGCTGGTATCATCAAAACACTAGCAGAAGGCATTGTTGCTAACTGTCCTAAAGCGCTTGTGGGTATTATTACTAACCCAGTTAACGGCACTGTACCAATTGTTGCTGAAGTATTTAAAAAAGCAGGTACTTATGATGCTAAACGTGTATTCGGTATTACAACACTCGATGTGATCCGTTCTGAAGCGTTCATTGCTGAGCTTAAAGGCGTTGACGTAGCAAGCGTTAAAGTTCCAGTAATTGGTGGCCACTCAGGCACAACTATCCTACCGTTACTTTCTCAAGTTGAAGGTGTTACTTTCACTGATGAAGAAGTGGCTGCACTGACTCCACGTATCCAAAACGCGGGTACTGAAGTAGTTAATGCTAAAGCGGGCGGTGGTTCTGCAACATTATCAATGGGTGCTGCTGCTGCACGTTTTTGTATGTCTTTAGTTAAAGGCTTACAAGGTGAAGACGTTGTAGATTATGCATACGTTGCTGTTGAAAATGGCGATGCAGAGTACTTCGCACATCCAGTACGTTTAGGTAAAAATGGCGTAGAAGAAATTCTTTCTTACGGCACCCTAAGCGCATTTGAAGAGCAAGCAAAAAATGACATGCTTGAAACTCTGAAAAAAGACATTAAAGAAGGTGTTGATTTTATGGCGTAATAGCCAAAATTAACCCATAAAAAAGCCTGCACTTGCAGGCTTTTTTATTGCTCGGAATTATCTACACAGTATAACTTAGTGGTCGCGGTCAACCGCTATTCTAGCTAAGCTAATTAACGCTTGCTTGTAACTTGATTCAGCTAAGCAATCTAAACAAGCAATTGCTTTCTCTGCTTCTTGCTCTGCTTTTTGCATAGTGAACTCAAGGGCATTGGTATGTTTAAGTGCAGCGAGTATCTCATCTAGATGCTCCATACCATTACAGTGCTCAATAGCGTCTCTTATTAACTGTGTTTGATGCTCACTACCGTGTTGCATTGCATATATAAGAGGTAACGTCGGCTTACCTTCAGCTAAATCATCGCCAATGTTTTTACCAAGTTGATCGGCATCAGCGTTGTAATCTAAAACATCATCCACTAACTGAAAAGCAGTGCCTAAATGCATACCATACAAATTAAGTGCGTTTAATACACTGTCATCTTGCTCAGTAATAATAGCAGCTAGCCCGGTTGCAGCTTCAAATAACTTGGCGGTTTTAGAGTAAATAACCTGCATATAACTGGCTTCAGTAGTATCTGGGTCATTACAGTTCATTAATTGCAGCACTTCGCCTTCAGCAATAATATTGGTTGCATCGGCTAATACTTGCATTATCTGCATTTTACCAAGGCCTACCATTAGCTGAAACGAGCGAGTATAAATAAAGTCTCCCACGAGAACACTGGCGGCATTACCAAACTCGGCATTTGCTGTGGGTGTGCCACGGCGCAAGTTAGATTCATCTACTACATCGTCATGTAAAAGCGTTGCGGTATGAATAAATTCAATAATTGTTGCTAGCGTAATGTGATCTTTACCTTGGTAACCTAGCGCTTTAGCCGCCAAAATAGCCAACATGGGGCGAACACGTTTGCCACCGCTGTTAACAATATACAAACCAAGTTGATTAACTAACGCCACATCTGAGCGCATTTGCGCATGTATTAGTTGATTGACGTCATTCATATCGCTTTCGATTAACGCCTGGATAGCTTTTATATCCATTGATCTCCGAGCCAATTTTAATGTGTGAACGGCGCAGATTGTACAACAAAAAACGCATTAGCTCGATATTTTGTGATGATTCCTTAAAAAAACACCCTTAAGTAGGTTAAATGACCTATTAACTTGGTGAATAAATGATTAAACAGCGCGGTTTAAATTTGAATCATCCTTGACGGTTAATTGAACTGCGTGGGCTTGCTTTGCGATTGCTAATTTATTTTCTCTAACCGTTAAAAAGCGCTTGGCAAAGGGGGATTTTAATATAAAATAGGGGAAATATTGAATTGCTCTCAATGCAGCTACTTTTTATTCATTTAATTACAAAAAGAGGCTTGCTAGTTTTTTCGCATTAGCGTAAACTTCGCGCCCTATTGAAGAATATTTTAGTTGCGTCGATTTGAGGGCGCACAGACGGAGTTAATTATGTACGCGGTTTTCCAAAGTGGTGGTAAACAGCACCGTGTGACTGAAGGTCAAACAATTCGTCTTGAGAAATTAGACGTTGAAACTGGTGCAGCAGTTGAATTTGATTCAGTACTTTTAGTTGCTGATGGTGAGAAGATCGAGATTGGTGTACCGTTCGTAAACGGTGGTAAAGTAACAGCTGAGGTTGTTTCACACGGTCGCGGTGAGAAGATTAAGGTTGTTAAATTTAGACGCCGTAAGCATTCTCGTAAGCAAATGGGCCATCGTCAATGGTTCACAGAAGTTAAAATCACTGGCATTAGCGCTTAATTAGAGGTACTTAGAAATGGCACATAAAAAAGCAGCTGGTAGTACTCGTAACGGTCGCGATTCAGAAAGCAAACGCCTAGGTGTTAAGCGTTTTGGTGGCGAATCAGTTCTAGCGGGTAGCATCATTGTTCGTCAACGTGGAACTCGTTTTCATGCTGGCGCAAACGTAGGTATCGGTAAAGACCACACTATCTTCGCAAAAGCAGATGGTAAAGTTCAGTTTGAACAAAAAGGTCCTTTAAACCGTAAATACGTAACTATCGTAGCTGAGTAATCAGTAAGGTAGTTAAAAAACCCCGCCTTTGCGGGGTTTTTTGTTTTAAGCAGCTCTAAATATATACCCAAGTGTTTTTATGCTCAGTGTGCTCTATAGGCCACTTAGGTATATAATAGAGTTATTAACAAGCCAATCCCTAAAGTGAGTAATCATGAAGTTTGTAGATGAAGTAGAAATTCGCGCAGAAGCTGGTGACGGTGGCAGCGGCATCGTGTCTTTTCGTCGTGAGAAATATGTTCCAGATGGTGGACCTGATGGCGGTGACGGTGGAGACGGTGGTAGTGTTTATCTACAAGCTGATGAAAACTTAAATACCCTTATTGACTATCAATTCGAGCGTTTTCATAGAGCAGAACGCGGTACTAACGGTCAAAGCCGTAATTGTACTGGTAAAAAAGGTGAAGATCTGATTGTAAAAGTACCGGTAGGCACACGTATCATTGATGTTGATACACAAGAATCATTAGGGGATTTAACCCAAGATGGTCAACGAATTGTGGTTGCAAAAGGCGGTTTCCATGGCTTGGGGAATGCGCGTTTTAAATCAAGTACCAATCGTGCCCCACGTCAAAAAACACTCGGAACACCTGGTGAAGTACGTAACCTTAAGTTAGAGCTAATGCTGCTCGCTGATGTAGGTTTACTGGGTTTACCAAATGCCGGTAAATCTACCTTTATTCGCAGCGTATCGGCTGCAAAACCTAAAGTAGCAGATTATCCATTTACTACGCTTATCCCTAACTTAGGTGTTGTTCGTCCTGAAGCAAATAAATCATTTGTCATTGCCGATATTCCTGGCTTGATTGAAGGTGCATCGGATGGTGCAGGCTTAGGTATTCGTTTCTTAAAGCATTTAGAACGCTGTCGTGTGTTATTGCACATTATTGATGTTATGCCAGTTGATGGTTCAAATCCTGTTGATAATGCTTTTGCAATCATTAACGAGCTACATCAGTACAGTCCTAAGCTTGCTGAAAAGCCTCGCTGGTTAGTATTTAATAAAATTGACTTATTGCCAGAAGATGAAGCCAAGGCCTTATGTGAGCAAATTGCAGAAGAGTTAGGTGAGTCTGAAAATATTTATAGTATTGCTGCAATTAATAAATTGAATACTCAGCCATTAATTCACGACATCATGACGCTACTTGATAACATGCCTAAAGAAAAGTTTGTTGAAGTTGCAGACGAAGAGGTTGAATTTAAATGGGATACCTACCATCAAAAAGCCACTAAAGGCGATGATGATGACTGGGATGATTGGGATGAAGATGATTACGACGTAGAAGTTGTCTACGAGCGTTAATGATAATTGTATATGTTTAAAAGGAGCTAACGCTCCTTTTTTATTTTTTAATAATAAAGAATTAGGTGTTTAGTGTGATAATTTCAATGATTGCAGCAATGGCAAACAACCGTGTCATTGGTTTAGATAATAAAATGCCATGGCACTTACCTGGCGATCTTCAGCACTTTAAAAAAGTAACCTCTGGTAAGCCCGTTATTATGGGGCGTAAAACATTTGAGTCGATAGGTAGGCCGCTGCCTGGGCGTCGCAATATTATTATTACTCGCAACACTGAATATAAAGCAGCGGGAATTGAAACAGTAACCACGCCTGAGGCTGCACTTGAGCTTGTTAATGATGTTGCAGAGGTTATGATTATTGGCGGTGGAAACATTTACCAGCAGTTCTTAGGGCAAGCACATCGGTTGTATTTAACCTTTATTGACTTAGATGTAGAAGGGGATACACAGTTTCCTGATTACCAAAATGTTGCAAGTTGGCAAATTGAAGATGAAATGTTGATGGCTCCTGATGATAAAAATAAATATAGTTATAAGTTCGTAACTTTGAATAAAATCTCTTAACATTATTGCCAAAATCTGAGCGTGTTGGTACAATATTAAACAGTCGAGTACGAAAAAAGTATTAATATAGGGTGTCCAATCAATGATTAAATTACCGAAGCTAGTTGTAATTGCTGCTATTGCAGCGGGTTCGTTTGCTTATACTGCGCCTGCAAGCGCTAATGATCAGTTAGCTGTTTCAGTCTGTGAATACATTGCTGGTGATGATAAAAACCGTCTGCGTAGCAAACTAAAAAGTTCACGTGTGAAAGTACGTAATATCTATGATGCAGTTTTCTGTAATGGTAACAACTTATTGCGTCACGCTGTTGCAAGTAATGCAGTTGATACAGGCGAGTACATTGTTAAAAACTTATCAAAAAGCTCACTTGAAGATGGTGCCGATATTGCTTGGGCTGAGGCAAATCATGCTGGATCACCTTTAATCCCTATTATTAAAGACCGCGCAGGCCTTTAAATAAAAGCTTAATTAATAAAAAACCGCGTTTAAACGCGGTTTTTTTACTTAGATAAATTGTCATTTTACACCCTGTTTAACTACCTTTAAGTCTAGTTCCCCCTGAGTATTTATCCTTATTACTCTTATTACATAAAAATGTCATAAAAACTCAATACTCTATGTGTATGTCAGTTTTGAGATATATTTATGCGTGTATCATTTTTTACCCGTTTACTAGCCATTTTATTAACGTTAGCAAGTATCCTTTTAGCCGCTACCTTGTTATGGGCAAGCCATACATTACTTAAACTTCAGCAACAAGATAGCGCATATAGCCAATTAAAAAATAGCATAATGGTCGAGCTTGCCGATCATTTGGAAAGTTATTTAGTACAAGGTAATAGCCAATACCTAAAACAATCATCGACCTTGATTGAGCAGCTTAAAGCGCAACAGTTAACAGTGCTGCCTCCTGAATTAGAAATTCGTTTAGCTGCACAATTAACTTCATTAAATACAGATATTAATGGTAAATACAGAGCGCTTGGAAAACTATCTGGCAATGAAACTGCGCTGTTAGATAACGCGCTTAGACAAATGGCCGGCTCAGCCTCTTCACTCATTAATTATGCGCAAAAAGCACCAATGCAAACCAGTAACGCTCTTAATTATTATAAATTAGCGAGTGATTATTACAGTGAAGTGGTTAATTTATCTTTATCGACTTACCAGCTGATCAATGATTACCAACCTGAGGTAGAGAAAAACCTGCAACAAAGTATAAAAACCCTAAATTTACTAGCTATAAATATTGAGCAATTACCGAACTTAGGGGTAATGACTGAGGTTGATGAGTTTGCTTTATTTGTAGATGAGGAACCGGAAGATTTGGCATCTGAAATAAAAGCGGAGTTGGTGAGTTGGCCTAAACGTTATTTGCGCGATTTAAGCAGTACTTTATCGCAATCAAAGCAACGTGATTCTGGAACGAATGAGTTACGTGAACAAATTAGTTTAGTATCAAAAACAGTGATTGAGGCAGAGCTAACATTAAAAGCACAGCAAGATAACGTGAAACGACAAGTGCTTTGGGTGTTTGGAATAGCAATAGGCGGATTAGTAATATTAGCTTTTAGTGTCTATTGGGTACAGCGCGGACAGGTTTTACAGCCTTTACGACAACTGCGAGATGGGTTTGCATTTTTAATAGAAAGTAATGAGTTAAAAAATATTACAGTGAATAATCCTAAAACAGAGGTAGGAGAAATAGCGCAGTATTTTAATCAGTTAATTGAGCGCCAGCGTTTAGAAGCGCAAGAAAGAGCGAATATGCTCAATGTAGTCAGCCAGTTTATGCAGCAAATGAGTGAGCATTTACATACTATTGGGCAAAAAAGTAATGCGAGTTATCAGCAGGTAAATCACAATGAAGAACTGCTTCTTAATATTCAGCAACTGGGTGAGCAGGTTAATCATATTAACGCTCAGGCTGCTGAAAATGCCCAAAGTACTTATGAGGCAATGCAGCAAAGTGTTGGTTTTGCTAAAAGTATGCTTAATGCCAGTTCTGATACACAGCAACGTATTGAGCAGGGGATGCATAGTGTTCAGGAATTACTGAGTGGGGTGCAAGGAGTGAGTAATATTATTACGGTTATACGCACCATCGCTGAGCAAACAAACTTACTCGCGCTCAATGCTGCGATAGAATCAGCAAGAGCCGGTGAGCAAGGTCGAGGTTTTGCCGTAGTTGCCGATGAGGTAAGGCAATTAGCAATGCAAACCCAAGGTTCTTTAAAAGAAATTAATGATCAATTGGCGCTACTAAGTGAAAACTCTCAAGTGGTTTATAAACAAATCAATGCACTAACTGAGGATGCACAATTACAAACCGCAAATGCTCAAGAGCTTAAAGCAAACTCTGAAGGAGTTGCAGGTAATGCGCAGCAGGCTAATAAAGTTGCGATTGATGCAATGGA
The DNA here is from genome assembly GCF_005887465.1 of Pseudoalteromonas sp. S1610. GTDB lineage: Bacteria > Pseudomonadota > Gammaproteobacteria > Enterobacterales > Alteromonadaceae > Pseudoalteromonas > Pseudoalteromonas undina. The sequence continues at coordinate 17,439 of NZ_PNDI01000038.1, forward strand.
GCTGGCTAAACAACAAAATGAGTTGCTCCAAGGCTTTACTCTATCGATGCATGATATGAAAAGCCAAGTAAGTGAGTCGAGTGAATTAGTTGCTGATATAGGCTCGCAGTTAGAGTTGCAAATGACATCTATTAAAGAAGGTCTAGGCTTAGATAACAACAGCGATTAATCGAAGACGAATTAAATATTAATCTGTATGCTAAAAGACTATGTAATTACCCTAAGGAGTTAATATGATAGAGCAAGGTCAGACAATACCTGCAGTAAGCTTATCTCAGCTTAGTGATGAAGGTATGCAAACGCTCACAAATAATGAATTATTCGCAGATAAAAAAGTTGTGCTATTTGCGGTGCCTGGTGCTTTTACGCCTACTTGTTCCAATGCTCATTTGCCTGGTTATATCGCGCTAGCTGATAAATTTAAGGCTAAGGGTATTAACGCTATTTATTGTGTATCGGTAAATGATGCATTTGTTATGAAAGCATGGGGCGAGTCACAAAATGCAGAACATATAGATATGCTTGCAGACGGCGATGCCAGTTTTACTCGTGCCTTAGGGCTTGAAAAAGATACCGCTGGCTTTGGTGGTTTGCGTTCTAAGCGCTACGCTATGGTTGTAGATAATGGTGTTGTTAGCGAATTACTTGTAGAACAAGAAAAAGAATTTGTAATAAGTAGTGCTGAAGCCGTTTTAGCCAAGCTATAACTAAGCTGTTTTAAGTATTGAATAAAAGCCGATACATATGTATCGGCTTTTTTTATCTAAGGAGAAAGTAGTTTACGGCTGGTATTGACCGCTTAGCGTTAAACCAGAAAAGGTTTGATACGCATTTACGCTTAGATGCCATGTTCCCGCTTGAGGGTTACTAAATGTACATGTTTCAGCGTTACCATTTTTATAAGGACGACAATCATAGCTTGAGCTAGTTGGTTGACTACCAAATTTTACAAATAAATCTGCATCACCGGTGCCGCCAGACGTTGTTACTGTAAAGCTAGCCATGCCAGCTGGCACATCTAGCGTGTAATGTTTCCACTGACCTGCATTTGCAGTAACATCAGACACTGTGCCACCACCTGCTTGAGGTGTACCTGAACCACCACCGGTTGAACCACCTGTAATGTTACCGACTAAGCTAACACCAGTGTAGGCAGAATAACCATTTAACATTATATGATAAGTACCTGGGGTTGGGTTATCAATAGAGCACTCTTCACTGTTACCGCCTTTATAAGGGCGACAGTCGTATGTAGAGGTAGTTGGTTTGCTACCAGCACGTACATACAAGTCAGCATCACCTGTACCACCGCTCATAGTGAAAGTAACATTAGTGGCACCGCTTGGGACTGTCATAGTGTAAAAGTCTTGTGCACTTGCTGCACCACTTAATCCCGTTTTCACTTGTCCATCAACAAGCTCATTATCACCTGATGTTGGCGGTGGTGTGCCACCTGATGCTGCGGCAACAGCGGCTGCAGCATCCACAATACCTGTGCCACAGCTAGTACATGTTGCAGAGAATGAGCGAGTGGTTGTTTTTAAGATGTTTTCAATTTCATCAGGAGTCGCATTTGGTTTAGCTTGTTTGATCAATGCAGCAACACCCGCAACATGAGGTGCAGCCATTGATGTACCTTGCGAAAAACCATAGCTGTCGCTTGATGGTGTTGTTGAACCTGAGTTGTAAGTAGATAAAACACCCTCAGAATCATTTGCAAAGCTTTGCGCGCCACCTGGGGCTGCTACATCAATATTACTACCATAATTTGAGTAATATGCGCGGCCACCGTTACGGCCAACTGATGCAACGTTAACAACACCACTACAGTTACCTGGGTTGTAGTTTGCAGAATTATCGTTATCGTTACCTGCGGCAATAACAACAACAGTACCGTTATTGCGTGCTGTATTAATAGCATTTTGAGTCGTTGAGCTACATGCACCTGCACCACCTAAGCTCATGTTTATAACATCAGCAGGGTTAGCATTTGCCGATGTACCCGACACATTTCCACCTGAAGCCCAAATAATACCATCAGCAATGTCAGAGGTTAAACCTCCACATTTACCTAACACACGTACAGGCACTACTTTCGCGTCGTAAGCAACACCAGCAACACCTTCACCGTTATTAGTTACCGCAGCAACAGTTCCTGCTACGTGAGTACCGTGCCAGCTAGAACCTTGTGCACCGTTGTTACCACATTCTCCGGCTGCAACAGCATCCCCTGGATCGCGAGCATCGTTATCACGGCCATTGCCATCATTAGCGACTGATAGATTAGAGATCATATCGTAGCCAGGTAAAATATTGGCGTTTAAATCAGCGTGCGGACGGTAACCAGTATCAAGAACAGCTACAACCACGCCGCTACCTGTAGCAGTATCCCAGGCTGTTGGTAGATTTAGGCCACCGGCTTGCTCATAGTAATGCCATTGGTCGCCATAACGAGGGTCATTTGGTGTTGCAAATGGCTTTAACATTTGATCGACTTCAATGTATTCAACATTGCCTGAATTGACCATTTCTTGCATAAACTGTTGTGCTTCTTCAGCATTGAGCTTTTTGTCGGCACGCATTACGTGATGATCATTCAATGCCATTGCGCGGATATATTTAGCTTTAACTTTACCTTTTTTTGAGGTGAAGTTTTTTACAAAGCTTTGCGCTTTTTTATTCATCATTGCAGGCGATGCTTCAGTTGTTGATACGTTCATCATATCGCTATTATTTTTATATTTGATAATGAACTGAGTTTCAAACCCACCTTGATTTTGCATTTTAGCTGAGGTTTCAGCCATAGAAGGTGAGATTGCTTGTGCTGGATTTGCCATGCTTGAGCTGGCTGCAAATAGTGTACTTATTGTTAGCGCAACAGCGCATTTTTTAAATGAATCATTAGAAGTCATAATTACCCTTAGTTTTATTATTATTTGTGGAAAGCCACAAAGCGGGTACAAAGGTAAATGATCTGTTAACTATTTTGAAATATTAAATACGTATGTACCTATTTCATTTAGTTATAACCGTGAATTCAGTAAGCTTTCAGTCGTTTTGTATTTGTTTTTATTATGTTGATGATCCTAATGTATTAGGTTTATTTGATGCTTTTTATCATTATTTAATCTTTATTGATAAATTAAAAACAATATAACAGCTATCTTGTTGTTACCGAAACTTTGTTATAATTCACCAAAGTTTTTAAGAGATGACCAAATGACTCACCTTGATGTGATAGTGATCGGTGCCGGAGCTGCAGGTTTAATGTGTGCAGCACAAGCAGGATATCGCGGCCGAAGTGTTACAGTGCTTGATATGGGTAAAAAGCCAGGACGTAAAATTTTAATTAGTGGCGGCGGGCGTTGTAACTTTACTAACGAAAATGCGAGCCCTAATAACTATTTATGCACTAATCCCCATTTTGTAAAGTCGTGCTTAAGTCGTTATACCCAGCATGACTTTGTAGAGCTTGTAGACCGACATGGTTTGGCGTATCACCATAAAACATTGGGACAATTATTTTGTGACAATAGCGCACAAGACATTGTTGATATTTTACTAACAGAGTGTGAGTGGGCGGGTGTTACAATTAAACTGCGCAGCGAAGTGTTAAATGTAGCTAAAACAGCAACAGGCTACAGTGTCACAACTGAGCAAGAAACACTGACCTGTGAGTCGTTAGTTGTCGCATCTGGCGGTTTAACTATGCCTAAACTTGGCGCGACGCCAATAGGTTATAAAATTGCAGATCAATTTGGTTTAAAGGTATTGCCGACGATGGCTGCTTTAGTTCCCTTTACCTTACATCAGCACGATAAAGAGCGTTTTGAAGGGCTTTCGGGTATTAGTATTCCTTGTGAAGTTGCAAGCGAAGATGGCACTGTATTTAAAGAGAATATTTTATTTACTCACCGCGGCTTATCCGGGCCTGCCATATTACAAATAAGCTCATTTTGGCGAGCAGGTCAGGCGGTGACGATCAATTTATTACCTGAACTCGATTTAAAGCAACAGCTAGCTGATTGGCGAGAAACGCAAGCGCAAAAATCGTTAAAAAATAGCCTTGCCACTATCCTACCTAAGCGTTTTGTTGAAATACTCCATGACAGTAAAGCTATTCCTGATTGCAATATTAACCAGCTAACGCATGGCCAAATAGATGCACTCGCTGACTATATTCATGCGTGGCAAATTAAGCCAAATGGTACCGAAGGTTACAGAACCGCAGAAGTGACTTTAGGTGGTGTAGATACCGACGAGCTAAGCTCAAAAACATTTGAGGCTAAAAAAGCCAAAGGTTTATACTTTATTGGTGAAGTGACCGATGTAACGGGTTGGCTAGGAGGCTATAATTTCCAATACGCGTGGAGCTGTGGATTTGCCGCTGGGCAATACGCATAAAAAGTCGTTCAGCGCGGCTTATTAAACCTGCCACTTAAGCTCTTAAGTGGCATTTTTATTTCTAACTTTTAATTCTATATTGCTGCATTTTACTATTCGGTTTTTCGGGAATAGTCATTTCGATTATGCCTGCATCAATTGCAGGTTTTAAATAGCGCTCTCTAAAATGTTTTCGATCTTTTAACCCTAGCTGGTTTTGTAGCTCTTGTCGGTTTAATGGTTTTTCGCTTTGGTTAAATACATTTATTAAAGCGATGACTTGGGGGGCTTGTATGTCTAAGTGTATAGTGTTTTTAACTTGAGGGGGTTGTTGTGGGGTTTGGATTTTTGTTATTGATTTTAAATCACTTTCTAAAATATCTAATGCTGAAAGTAATGTCTCTAACATGTACTCAATAAACACGGATGAGTCACCGGTTTTGGTACTTAGGTTAATGCTTTCAAAGTATCGTTGGCGTGTTGCCGCTATTAAGTTATGAATGTTTAGCAATGAAAACAGCGTATGCCATTGTGATAATTGTTGGGTTTGCCACACACACGCTAACTCAGTATTACCCTGTGCAACCGGTTGAATAAACTGTAATTCATAATGGCATACTGCACTACTGATTAGAGGGTGGTGGTTAGTTGTATTAAACCACGCAAATAATTCTTCTACCATTTGTGGCACTCGCATTGCCTGTGGTGCCATTTGTAAGCCATTTTTTAACGCTAGACCTTGCTCTCTATAACAGCCTGACTTTTCACCTTGATCTTTCATTAAGCTGCGATGCAGAGCTAATAAGCTATCTGGGCTTGATAGGTCAGATACTGTAAATTGAAATTCAGAGTTTTTCATTTGTATAGAGGTGAGTTTTTGTTGCTTATAATGCTCAATATTTGCTGGCGAATATAAGGCACTGATTTTACCTAAAGCTTCACTAATATTTGCAATGCTGTGAGTCATGCTGGCTGAGATTGAAAATGGGGGAGTGGCGTTGCTCATTTCGTTATAGAGGTTATTTAAATCAGGAGATTAGAATACGCGAACTGAATATAAAAGTCAGTTTTAATAGTGATTTAGTATTTATTTAAAACTTTACATAGTCTTTAATTACTGGTTTTAAATGTTAAACCGACGCCAAATAGCGCCGGTTTATTAGTTACTCTTCGATAAACGCTTCACCTTCGTTCATCCACTTAGCGGCTGGCTTGCCTTTTAAGTAATGATCAAAGTACTGCATCATACGTACTGAGAAATCTACCTGATTAGGGAATTGCTTTAAGTGATGCGGTTCACCTTCATATTGTAAAAATGTAGCATCTTTACCCGCACGGCGCAGTGCTAAGTAATATTGCACGCCTTCATGCCATGGCACAGCATCATCTTTATCACCAAACATAATCAGAATCGGGGTATTTACTTTATCCGCAAAAAAGACTGGCGAGTTCTCAATATAAAGCTCAGGGGCTTCAAATAAGTTTTTACCAATACGACTTTGCCCTGTTTCATATTGAAATTGGCGAGCAAGCCCTGACTTTAAGCGAATGCCACTGTAGGCGCTGGTCATGTTAGACACTGGCGCACCCGAAACTACAGCTTTAAACATATCAGTTTCAGTGATCATAAACGCGCTTTGATAACCCGCCCATGAATGGCCTTGTAACCCTATTTTATTAGCATCGGCAATGCCTAAATCAATCAGCTTTTGAGTGGCGTTGATCATGGTTTGCGTTGAAGACTTACCTGGATGACCTATTTCAAAACGAATATCAGGTAAAAAGATGGCGTAGCCATTTGATGTAAACATCGGAAAGTTAGGGCGATGATTTAATTCCATTTTAGGGAAATCGTACATACGCTGGCTCATATAGCGGTAAAAGTACACCACAACCGGTACTTTATCGCCTTTTTTATAGCCGGCAGGTTTGATTAATACCCCTTGTAAATCTTCTCCATCAAAGCCTTTATAGCTAATAAGTTCAGGCTTTTCTCCCCAAGCAAAATTAGTTACCTGAGGATTAAGGTTAGTGACTTGTTGTGCTTGTTTGAAGCTAAAGTCTGTTTGATAAATATCAGGAAATTGCTGATAGGTTTGCTCAGTAAATAAGTATTTATCGGCATTTTTGGCTTTTTTAATTACATCAAAACGCTTATTACCTGTGAGTACTTTAGTAACGTTAAGCGTTGTTAAATTAAGTTTAGCCACCTCACTTTGCTTACTTTGTAAGTTAATTGCAGAGAGCAAAAGAGTATCATTGCTGTTAAAGCCCACTTGGTTTTTATCAAGCTTGATTACTCTGTACTGAGTATTACTTTGTTTACCATTAGTTAAGCGTTTGACTTGCTTGGTATTTACATTAAACGACCAAATATCGTATTTGCTATAAACCAGTATTTCGCTGCTATCGTTAAGCCAGCCAGCAAAGCCATAGCCAGGCTGCTTAGATGGGTAATCGTGTTTGTCATCGGCAAAGGTAGCGTTAATTGCTTTGCTGAGTACACTCACTTTGTTATTGCCTAAGTTTTTAAGCTGTACTTGGTTGTTATCAAAGTAAGCAGCAAACTGACCATTAGGCGCAAGGCTAGGTCTAAATGGATAGTCGTTAATAATAGGTGTTTGTTTACCCGTTTTTATATCAACCGCAAAGTAGTCAGCAAAAAAGCCGCCATACATTATTTTTTCAAGATGGGCTAGATTTGAGTAGCCTAATAATGAATCCGCGCGTTCAGTATTAAGTGCCAGCTCTGGCATATTTGGTGTGCTTAACTGTACAACTTGTTGCGAGTTTACATGGTATACCGCCGTGTAATGTCTGTTTTTATTGTTTTTATGCCACTGCTGCTCTTCGCGAGGTTTAATTTGCGCATCGTTGTTGTGCCATACATTTAACCCTTTTTGGTCGCGAATAACCTCAAAGTCATACAATGACGACTCATCGGTATATTCCTTTTGTTTAACTTTTGCAGTAAGTTTTGGGCGGTTTTCAAAGTATAGGCGTGTACCATCTTCTGCCCACGTTAATGTCGCAGTTTTACCCATTAACCATTCTGGGTTAGGTGACTGCACAGTGGTAAGCGTTTCGTTCTGCCAAAGCGTTAATTCGTATTGGCGACGACGCTTATCATCGTTTACATAGTTACCTAAAGTAAATGCAACACTCTTATTGATTGGATGCCAAGCTATTTTGTTGGCAACCACACCAGGCTCGTCAATTAATGCTGTGCTGGTAAAATCATTGAGTGAAAATAAAGTAATTTGATTATTATTACCATCCACATAGCTTTGGCTCACTAATAATTGATCGCTGGTGGCGCTAATATCATAGGTGAAAGCACTTTCAAGAGTGTGGGTGCGTTTATCGCTTAAGTTGACGACAACTAGCGGGTAGCTTTTATCTTTTTTATCAGCTGTGATAGCGCTATCGTTATCGGAGTTTTTATCATCCGCGTCTGTGCTCTCATTTTTACGATAGGCAAGCCATTGGCCGTTATTAGCGAGTACGTAGTCTTTTACGTCATTAAAGCGTTGTTGCTCACCGGTTTGGGTATTCACTAATACTAGATTGTTTTTTAAATCACTTTTTTTCTTAGTGGTCTCTTTTTCAAGTAGGGTAGGCACTTGAGTGAATGCAACCCAGTTCGCCATTTTGTTAATTGTAGGGCGAGTGCCTCGCTCTACCTCAGCAATAAGCTTGTTGTTATTTAGCGAGTAGACTTGCCCAGTGGCATTGCCGCGATAAGGGGTTGCACTTAAAGAGAGGATTTGACCATTTTCAGAAAGCTGTGTGCCTTTTGCAGATTTAAAATCAAATACATCTTTAAATTCTAATGGCTTATTTGCTAAGGCACTGGCGCTCGTTAAGCTGGTAATAAGTGCACAGCCTATAAGAGTAAGTTGTGTTTTCATTATAGATTCTCGTTTTTTAACATTATTTTATTGTAACGAGTTTTAATAACAATTCGAGTAGATACGATAAGTGGTAGCAGGGCAGAGATGAGAGACTAAAAATGAATGGTAAAAGGTAAAAGGTAAAAGGTAAAATTTTCGGGCCACGGGATGCGAGGTGTTTGGCATTTGTGAAAAAATAGGAGTGGAAGTGGTTTATTTAATACCTTGTTAGCATCACTAACAAGGTATTACTTCGAATCTTATAACCAAATCTTTTGTAATTCTGGCCATTGTTTTTCAAATTGCTCACTTGGGCGAGCACTAAAATTACTGCGCACAAACTGATTCATTTTACCTTCAACGTAGGCAAGCAAAAAGTTAGCTAGGGTTAACTCATCGCTTTGGAAGTTTTTACCTTCACGTAGCTTACGCTCTCTAAGAATTTGTTTAAATTGGGTTTCTAGTTTTTCAAATAAGCCCTGTACACGCTCACGAAGTCGCTCTTGTTCTCCTTGTAGAGCGTCGCCTGTTAATATACGAGTAATGCCAGGGTTTTTCTCAGCAAACGTTAGCAACAGTAATAAGGTATTGTATACGCGTGCTTTGCTTTCTTTTTCGTTATCTAAAATAAGATTAATACGTGATAACAGGGTATCTTCAATAAACTCAATTAATCCTTCAAACATCCGCGCTTTGCTCGGAAAGTGGCGATAAAGAGCGGCTTCAGATACGCCAACTTCTGCGGCAAGTTTGGCAGTTGTAATACGCTGGCCAGGGCTGGTTTCTAACATTTGTGCGAGTGCTTGCAGTATTTGCTCTTTGCGATTACTTTTTTTTGTCGCAGGCATGAACATTCCTTTTTTAATAGTTATTTTTTCTACATCAACGTGCGATAACACAGCTACCGGCCTAGTGTTTGTGTGGGCAATAACCAGTGAAGCGATATTTGCACGTATTACGTGAAGCTCTGGTACTGCGCAAGCATTAAACTATATTAGCGAAGTAAAATTACACTAAAAGGTCACAAGGCGTCATCATGTTAATGTTTTATTCAGTTTGTTTCCAGCCTTTTTATAATCGTTTGGCAAGCTGCTCGATCACTTTGATTGCTATTTCTGTTTTACTAGTCACAGGTAAATCGAGTTGTTCATTTTGCCAAAAAAGAGTAAGTGCGTTACGTTCTGAATTAAAGCCTAAATCACTTTGCGATACGTCGTTTGCGCAAATCATATCGAGGTTTTTATTAGTCAATTTCCCTTTAGCGTAGTTAGCAACATTTTGCGTTTCTGCTGCAAAGCCGACAGTGTAAGGGCGGCTCTGTGTAAGGTTTGCCACCGCTGCTATAACGTCAGGGTTCTTAACTAAGCTAAGAGTGAGTTCATCGCCTTGCTTTTTCATCTTTTGTGTGGCGATATTTGCTGCACGGTAATCGGCTACAGCAGCGCAACCAATAAAGGCGTCTGATTGAGGTGCGTAATTGAGAGACTCTTGCAATAGCTGCTCGGCACTTTCTATATTAATTAAATTAACCCCTTGCGGCGCGGTAATGGTTACCGGGCCTGAAATTAAGTTAACTTGCGCGCCAAATGATAAAGCAGCTTGTGCTAGTGCATAGCCCATTTTTCCTGAGCTGTGGTTTGATATAAAACGCACCGGATCGAGAGGCTCTCGGGTTGGGCCTGCGGTAATAGTAATGGTTTTACCCGCTAAGATTTGTGGTTGCGCAGGTTCAATGCATAAACTCACTAACTCATGCGGTTCAAGCATTCGTCCTGCACCTACATCGCCACAGGCTTGCTCACCTTTGCCAGGCCCCCAAACAGCAACGCCACGAGCCTTTAAAGTGGCTATATTAGCTTGCGTTGCAGGGTGCGCGTACATTTGCTGATTCATAGCTGGTGCCACAGCCACTTTTGCAGGAGATGCGAGTAATAACGTAGTAAGTAGATCATCAGCAATGCCTACCGCCATTTTTGCAATAATATTGCTGGTGGCAGGAGCAACTAAAATTAGATCAGCCCATTTGGCAAATTCAATATGTCCCATTGCAGCTTCTGCTGATGGGTCTAGTAATGAGTCAGACACCATTTCACCACTGACAGCTTGCATCGTTAACGGGGTAATAAAATGCTTTGCTGATTCAGTCATTACAACTTTAACGTCACAACCATGGTCTTTCAAACGTCTTACGAGTTCAGCACATTTGTAGGCTGCAATTCCGCCGCTAATACCCAGCACTATTTTTTTATTTGTTAAATTAATCATGGTTGTTTATCAATTTTATAAGATATGCTGGCTAAAATAACAAATCTTAGGCCTGACAGCTAAGATAAAATGCGTTTTATTGCGCTAATTTTTGATTTTGCATTACAGTTATATGGTACTGACCGTTTTCAAGGATGAACGATGCAATTAACCTCACTCCCTAATTCACTCAGACCGCGAGAAAAGCTGCTAGCAAAAGGCGCTATGGCACTCTCTGATGCTGAGCTACTGGCTATATTTTTACGTACGGGTTTACCCGGTATGAATGCGATAGAGCTGGCACAACATCTGATCAATGAAAATAAAACCCTGCATAATTTGTTTAATGCCAGCATAGATGAGTTTTGTGCGCAAAAAGGGCTGGGTACAGCTAAATACGTACAGTTACAAGCGGTACTTGAGCTGAGTCAGCGTTATATGCAAGAAGGCTTTGTTCGCGATGCCGTTTTTAACTCCCCTCAAGCTGTTTACGACTATTTAACCCTGAAAATGCGAGGCCTGCAGCAGGAGGTGTTTATGGTGTTGTATCTTGATAGTCAAAATCGTTTATTAAAAGATGAAATTTTATTTTATGGTACGATTAACGCCGCCAGTGTGTATCCACGTGAAGTTGTTAAAGCGGCTTTAAAAAATAATGCAGCGACGGTTATTTTTTCACATAATCATCCCAGCGGTATTGCAGAGCCAAGTCAGGCCGATAAGCTAATTACCAATAAATTGTGCCAAGCGCTGCAATTAGTCGACATAAATGTATTGGATCATATTATTATTGGCGGTGAAAATTGTGTTTCGTTTGCCGAACGGGGACTTATTTAAGTTTATCGCTCGCAGATATGTGCTAAAAATGAGCGGTTTACTGTGTTTTGGCAAATTAGTTTAATTTAAATGCAGTTTTTACTTTCCCTAAGGGCATTCGATCTTTATAATTAGCCGCTATCAAATTTACACATGAGCTGGTTGGATAAGATCAGTATTTGATCTTTGCCTGTAAAAGCTGTATAAAGAGCGCCCTTCGATTTATCTCTAGGGCACAAATACATGGCCTTAGGGAAAATTAAGCTCGAGCGAAGTTATTGGAGATATATAGACATGTCTAAAGTATGTCAAGTTACAGGTAAGCGTCCAGCGGTTGGTAACCACCGTTCACACGCGAGAAACGCGACTAAACGTCGTTTCCTACCTAACCTACAAACACACCGTTTTTGGGTTGAAAGTGAAAAACGTTTTGTAACATTACGCACTACTACTAAAGGTATGCGTATTATCGATAAAAAAGGCATTGACACGGTTCTTACAGAAATCCGTGCTCGTGGCGAAAAAGTTTAAGGAACTGAATTATGCGCGATAAGATCCGTTTAGTTTCAACTGCTGGTACTGGTTTTTTCTACACTACCGACAAGAACAAGCGTAACATGCCTGAAAAAATGGAAATCAAAAAGTTCGATCCTAAGGCTCGTAAACATGTGATTTTCAAAGAAGCTAAAATCAAGTAATTTAGTTTTCTTTCAGAAATGTAAAAACCCAGCTTATGCTGGGTTTTTTGTTTTTAAAATCCACTCTATTATCCACCGACCATATACTCACCGTAATTGTGTCCATTTAATTAAACCGCTAACTGGCTTTTGTTAAGCACCATAGCTTATTTCTTTAATAACGGTATCAGTTGTTTGTAATACCAATCCGCAATAATACTTAATCATTTTACGGGGCTAAACGTGTCGCAACCTGCGTTAAAAAATTCTCGTTTAGAACAACTAAATAGCAAATTTTTTGCCTAGCTATCAACACGTTTTTCCAGCCTCAAAATAGACCACTTAATTAAGCGAATTGGTATAACCAAAGAAAACATAAAGAGTATTAAATGACTTTACGGGCTAAGCTGTTGGGTGTTGTGTATTTAGAGTGAGATTGTGCGGTGTATAAGCATGTCTGGAGAGGGAACGGGTGTTTACTATGGCTCGCTAGGGTATAAACTGTAAGTAGCCCTTAGGCTACTTACAGTGTGATTCTTATACTTTGAAGTTCTCTACTGATATTCTTAGTTCTTCGGCTAACTTAGCCACTTCTGAACTTGAAATATTCGTTTGTACAGCACCTTCTGCTGTTTGCTCGGCAATAGCAACAATAGACTCTAAGCGTTCACTGATCTCTTGTGATACTTGTTGTTGTTCTTGTGCTGCTGTTGATATCTCTTCACTGACATTGTGCGCTTGCGATACCGCAAGAGTAATTGAATCCAGTGCACTATTAGCTAAATCACTTTGCTCAACACACGAAACCGCGCGTTCTTTACCTTTTTCCATTGCCTTAACTGCTTCTTCAGCGCCCGACTGTAGTGATTCAATCATAGATTGAATTTCTTGTGTCGACTCTTGAGTTTTACTTGCAAGCGATCTTACTTCATCAGCTACCACAGCAAACCCTCGACCGTACTCGCCGGCACGCGCTGCCTCAATAGCCGCATTAAGTGCAAGTAAGTTAGTTTGCTCAGCGATACCACGAATAACGTCTAAAATACTACCAATTGAGGCGCTGTCTTTGTGTAGTTTATTAATAACACTTGATGCTTCATCAACTTCGTAAGCGAGTTGTTCAATGGTTGCTTTATTTTGATTTGAAATACCTTTAACGCGTTCAGCTTCTTTATCGGCATTTTTGATTTCGCCTAGTGCTTGTTGAGCACTGTTGCTCACTGTTTGAGAAGTACTGCTCATTTCAGTGGTTGCGGTTGCCGCTTGCTCTACTTGCGCTTGTTGATTACTAATCGCTTTGCTTGATTCACCGGTAATTGTTGAGGTTTGCTCAGAAGCGGCAGCAAGTTGTGTTGAACGCGAAATAATACCGGTAATTAAGCTGCGTAAGCTATCAATTAAGGTATTACAGCTTTTCGATAATTCACCAAATTCATCTTTTGCGCTGTCATCTAAGCGTTGAGTCATATCACCACTGGCAACAATATCTAGAATGCGGTTAACTTCAGCTAATGGCTTAGTAATACGGTTAACCGTAATAATGGCTACAAGCACAGCGATGATAGTCGCAATGATCATACCTATCCAAGTCCATAAATTAGCTGAGTTTACATCGCTGCGAACGCCTTCTTGCAAAGTAAATGCAACGCCGCTTGCTTGTAATACTAAGTCGTCAATTTGGCTAAGTGCTGTTTTAGTGGCTTTTTCCGATTCTTCTAATTCACGTTCAGTTGTGCTGATTGCATCAATAAGGCGTTTTTTATTCGCTGAAAGGCTATCGTTACCTAAGATATTGCTTTCAAGCGTATCTACGTAGCCTTTTAGGTCGTTAAACAAGCCGCTATGGCTTTGCTCTATCGCGGGTTGTATTAATGCAACAGTACGAACGACTTCTTCAAAATAATACACTTGTTCATTTTTAATAATATCGAGCGTGTTAAGCGTTTTAACAGTTAACATATCGGTGCTGCTGGTAACCACAGACATAAAGTTATTTTCAAGATTATTAGCTGCTTGGTAAGCACGCGGGTGGTTATCTTCTAAGCCATCAATATCAATAATATCAAGTACCATAGAGTTAGCGTCTTCAGCCGCGAGTTCAACAGTTTCTAATTGAGCTTTGAGCTTTTTATTAAGCACTAACTGAGTGTTTTTGTCTTTCAGCAGACTCTCTATAATGTTTAAAAAACTTAAGTAGGTTTTTTCAACGTCAAGGCTGCTCTTATTTAATTGTGGGTCATCTTTTACTACCTGTTGTAGTTCGCGATGTAACTTATCAAATAATTGTTTTTGTTCTTCTATTTGTGCTTTTATTGGCGCTAGCTCTTGAGCAGATGAAGTGTGAAAACTGGCTTGAGCAGCTTTACTCATCAAAATAAATTCAGCTTGTAATTGAGCGCTCTTGTTTAATGCCGGAAGCGATAGCTGATTAACTTTTTGAGTTGAACGATCTATATTTGCTATTTTTATTAAAGAGTTACCGCCAATAATTAAAAGTAATAAAGTGATAAATATAAAACCACCCCAAATACGTTGACTCACTGTTAGATTCATATGGTTTTCCATTCAAAAATACGTCTATTAAAACTTATCGGCGCTTTCAACAATAAGTTAAGTAATTAAAAATAATTAATTTTTACTGTTAATAGTTAGTTGCTAAATTTACCGTGAAACTTCATCACACACTAAGCATACATAATTCAACTATTCGACTATGGATATAAAATAATACAAGGCAATTCTCCTCGTCCTTAATTAGATTAAGGGAGTGTTGCTATTTTTTACACTTAGTTGTGAATGGTTTGTAATTATGCAATTTAACATGCACTCTTAAACTTAACAGATGTATTAACTTTTTTCAGTTTATTTAGACAAAAGTTGTGATTTTTCTGAAAATTTTTGTTTGCTTTGTAAATCTATTAAGGTCATTGAGCCGCCCCAGACGCAACCTGTGTCTAGAGCGTACAGGTGTTTGTAGGGAGTTTGACCTTCAAGGGCAGCCCAATGACCAAAAATAAGGTCATGTTGAGCGTTAACGATTTTAGGGTGAGAAAACCAAGGAACTAATGTGTGGCTATTGGCTGTTGCTTCTTTTGCATTAAAATCAAGCAAATTATCAGGCGTAATAAAGCGCATACGGGTGAAATAATTAACGATATAGCGAAACTTTGCAGCGTCATCGAGTTGCTCACTCCATGAAAGTGGGTGAGGCTGATACATGTTTTTTAAGAAGTATTGAGCGTTGTCAGCACCATAGCATTGCTGCGCAAATTGGGCATGCTGAATGGCTTGCTCGCATGACCAATCAGGATTAAGTCCTGCGTGAGAGATAAAACAATCATACTGCTCTAAATAAAGAGCTAAAGGCTGAGTTTGTAAAAACGCGATGTAGTCGGGGAGTTTACTGCTGTTGAGCAGTGTCGTTAGTTTGTCTTTAGGGTTGGGTGCAACATTGTTTAAATAACAGGCAATCATGTGTAAGTCATGATTGCCTAATGTGACGCTAACGCTGTCTTGATGTTGATAAATATAATCAAGGCACGCTTTGGAGTCTGGGCCGCGAGCAACAATATCACCTACTAGGTAGAGGTGGTCCTTGCTAGGGTTAAAGTCGACTTGCTTTAACAATAAACTAAATTCGTTAAAGCAGCCTTGTAAATCACCTATTGCGTAGTCAGCCATTAGTCGCTGTTTTAATCAATGTAAGATATTAGGGCAAGCTAAACGGAACACATTTATGGGTGCTTCAAACTCAGCACCAAACTCGTTTCGTAAAGTGTAATGCCCTTGCATGGTGCCTACGGGAGTATCTAATATTGCACCACTGGTGTATTTGTAACTTTCACCAGGGGCTATATCTGGGGTTTCACCCACCACACCTTCGCCTTGCACTTCTACTTCTTTACCGTTGGCATCGGTAATTAACCAATAGCGGCTAAGTAGTTTTGCACTACATAAACTGTGGTTTTTTATAGTAACGGAGTAAGCAAATACAAATTTATCAAGTTCAGGTTGCGATTGCTCTTCTACATAAAATGTTTCTACAGATACCTTTACAGGTGATCCCATATTACTGCTTGTTGTCATAAATCCAGTTAGCTATATCAATAAATTGTTGTAACGACAGGCTCTCAGCACGCAAGGTAATATCAATGCCAATGCTGGTTAACTCTTCAGCGGTTAAAAGGTTGCCTAGGCTGTTGCGAAGTGTTTTACGACGTTGATTAAACGCTTCTAAACAGACTGTATTTAATATTTTAACGCTCTTAGCTGTGCGCTGCTCTGCCTTTTTGGGGATTAAGCGAATAACCGCAGAATCTACTTTAGGTGCAGGTTTAAAGCACTCTGGTGGTACTTCTACTACAGGCATCGCATTACAGTAGTATTGAGTCATTACACTCAAGCGGCCAAAGGTTTTGCTGCCTGGGCCTGCAACCATGCGTTTTACCACTTCTTTTTGCAGCATAAAGTGCATGTGCTCAATATGATCGGCAAATTCAAAAAGGTGAAACAACAAAGGAGTAGAAATGTTGTACGGTAGGTTACCAAATACTTTTAGCTTTTTGTCGTCTTTAACTAGGCTTGCAAAATCAAACTTCATTGCATCGCCTTGGTTTACGGTTAATTTAGGCCCTAAAAAAGGGTGCTCAATTAAACGTTGGGCTAAATCTTTATCTAGCTCAACAACCGTTAAATGGCCACTTAAATCGGCTACAGGCTCAGTAATAGCGCCAAGGCCTGGGCCAATTTCGACTAAATTATCTTGCGGCTTGGGATCAATAGCGGTGACGATTTTATCGATGATTGATTCATCGAATAAAAAGTTTTGGCCAAAACGTTTACGGGCGCGGTGTCCTAAATGTACTTTATCGGTCATTGATTCTGTGCTTTTTCATGGGCGAGCTTAATTGCTTCGCGGATCGCTAATTCAAAACTGCCAACATCAGCATCGCCTGTACCGGCTAAATCAAGCGCAGTACCGTGGTCGACTGAAGTGCGGATAAATGGAAGGCCAAGAGTTATATTCACTGACTTACCAAATCCTTTGTATTTTAGCACAGGTAATCCCTGATCGTGATACATAGCCAGTACTGCATCGGCTTCATTTAGGTATTTATCTTGAAATAATGTATCTGCTGGTAAAGGACCGATTAAGTTCATCCCTTCAGCTCTTAGTATGTCAAGTGTAGGCGTTATCGTGTCGATTTCTTCGCGGCCTAAATGGCCATCTTCACCAGCGTGCGGGTTTAAGCCACAGACTAAAATACGCGGTTGCTCAATACCAAACTTGGTTTTTAAGTCATGATTAAGAATATTAGCCACTTTAACCAGTCGCTCTTGGGTAATAGCACGAGCAACATAAGCAAGCGGGATATGCGTTGTTACTAATGCAACTCGCAGCCCTTCGGTAGCCAATAACATAACAACATCAGCGGTGCCCGACTGTTGAGCAAAGTACTCAGTGTGGCCACTAAAAGAAATACCGGCTTGGTTAATAATACCTTTATGAACAGGGCCAGTAACAACGGCATCAAAAGTGCCGTCCATATTCTTCTCACTGGCGATACGCAGTGTGTCTAATACGTATTGACCGTTTGCGTCATTTAGCACACCCAGTTCAACTGACTCGGCTAAATCAATCTGTTTTATATATAAGCTGCCAGCAGCTGTAGGCATAGCTTCGGCGCTTTCATCAAATTCAATTAACTTAATGTTTAAACCTAAATGTTTAGCGCGCTGCTTTAGTAGCGATGCATCTGCAATCGCTACTAGCTGTGCATCCCAGCTGTGCTGTGCCAGTTTTAATAGCAAGTCAGGGCCAATGCCAGCAGGCTCACCAGGGGTTACCGCAATTCTTAAGGTCATAATTATTCGTCTGTTGGGAAAATTTCAACATGGGCTTGTTCGCGCATTTCTTGCTGCCAGTTAAAGCTTTCTTCTTTAAATTTACGATTAAACAACATGCCATGTGCACGATTACGTTTAGCTTGCTCGGTTTTATCAGCAACGCGTGTATCTAATAACTGTACAATGTGCCAACCATACTGGGTTCTAAATGGTTCGCTGATTTCGTTTTGATCAAGAGATAGTAATGTATCTCTAAACGCAGGTACGTAGGTAGTTGGATCAGTCCAGTCGTATTGTCCGCCTTTAAGTGCTGAGCCTGGATCTTGCGAGTGCTCTTTAGCTAGTTCTGCAAAGTCAGCATTTCCAGCACGTAAATCCTTAACAAATCCAGTTAGCATAGTGCGGGCTTTTTCTTCGCTTAAAATAATTGAAGGCTTGATAAGAATATGACGAGATTTAACTTCTGTGGTTTCTACTACTTGGCGACCACGTACGTCTTGCACCTTAATAATGTGAAAACCTGCGCCAGAGCGAAGCGGGCCAATAATCGCATCTTTCTTTTGACCTTTTACAGCTTCTGCAAATAAAGATGGCATTTCGTTAATGCCCATCCAGCCTAATTGACCTCCCTCAAGCGCTTTTGAGCCACTAGATGAAGAAATAGCAATACGCTTAAATTCTTGGCCGTCTTGCAGCAGTTCAATTACTTTGTCTGCGCGTGTTTTTGCAGAGCTTACGTCGTCTGCACTTGCCCCGCTTGGAATATCGATAAGAATATGACCAATATCGTATTCTTCGGCATTTTGGCCTTGGCTATCCATAATTTTTAGTAAGTTATCAATTTCTTGGTCGCTTACATATATACGGCGGTCTACGTTTGCACGCGTTACTTGTTGCGTGGTTATCTCTTTACGAATTTCTTCACGGTAAGCTTGAAAGCTCTCACCCGACGCTTCAATAGTTCGACGTAAATCAGCAATTGTACCGCCTTGCTCTTTGGCCATGTTGGCGAGTGTTTGGTCAAGCTGGCTATCTGAAATCTCTAAGCCCATGCGCTCAGCCATTTGCATCATTAGCGTTTGATTAACTAAGCGCTCAATTGCTTGTACGCGCAGTGTTTCGTCTTTTGGCAGCTGTTGATTTTGTTCTTCTGCTTGTTTTTTAACACGATCAACAATGGTATCTACTTCACTTTTTAAAATAACGCCTTGGTTTACAATACCAATCACTTTATCTATTTCGACTGGTGCGGCGAATACACTTTGGCATAAGCTAAACGTTAAAACTGCTGATGTTAATAATTTTTTTAAATTCATATTCTTTTTACTACTCTTACTAATAGTACTGTTGTAATGCTAAAGGCGACTAGATTGATATAGTTATTTGTAAATTTTTACTATACAAAATGCAGCTTAGTCATTAAGAAAATACGGCCTACGATAACCAAAAATACCTTGTTGTAATAATTTTTGAGCATCATAACGGCTTTTACTACCAAGCCCTTTTAATACAAAATTCAAACGAATGCTCGAATCAAAAGTAGCTTGGGGTTGCCCAATTGACTGATTTAAATCAGTTTCAATTTGGCGGTGGCCAGTAATTTGGAACGCCCAACAGCACGATTCATACTGTAATCCACTAAATACTTCAATACTGCGGTTATTATCAAGGTCGCGATGGTAACTTGCAATAAATTGCCATTCGTCACTAATAGGGATGCTTGTAAATAAGCCCGCTTGTTCGATTGTATTTCCTGAGACATCATTTGCATAGCGATGGTTCAATTGAACCAGCTGATTATCGTCACCTTTATAATCTAAGGTTAAATTTGACTGGATAATTTGCTTGCCATCCGTGTCGTACTGAATTCCACCCGACAAATACCAGCGGCGATGCCAATGTAACATGGTTTGCGCTGCAAACAAGGCATTGTAGTTACTGTCGCTATTCAGCCCTTGCTCTGTGGGCTTGGCTGAATCACTTAAATAAAATATTTGGCCAGCACTGAAGTTAAATACTTCTTCATTTTTATTATCAAATAAACGGGTGGTTGCCCCAAGCGTAAATTGATTTGCAGCGGCAATACGGTCAACACTTGAAAAACGCGCATCTCTAAATAAGCCAAAAAAGTCATCTTGTAATTTAGTGGTATCGTATAAGCCAATGTCAGACTGATCTTTGTTAGGCGTATATAAATACTGAATTTGTGGCTCTAAGGTTTGAGTACCATCGTCGATAAAAATTGAGGTATCACGCTCAAAGTTAAGCTGAGAATATAAGCGCACTTTTGGCAATGTGCGCGAAACATTATCGCTATACTGTGTACCCTGTAAATCACCGTCTTGTTTATAGTTAGTTTGCAATAAGCTCACTTCAGATAAAAACGACCAGGCATACTCTTTGTAATCAAAGCGTGCTTTAGGTTCTATATGCACGCGAGTTGCTTGATCAATAACCGCTGAGCTATTAGTAAAGTGGCTCAGCTCCCCTGAAACAGTAAAATCGAAGTAATCAATTTTCCACGGCGTAGTTTGTGTAAAGCTAACTTGCGGTAAGGCTGTATATGACTCTAAGTGGTCACCGAGTACTTCAAAGTTTTGTATTTTTATATCAGTACGCCACATCTCGCCCATGTGAGTTAGTGAGCCGGTACGATAAAGCTGAGTATCGGTTTTACTTGCATAAGTTGAGTTTAAATCAGTGAGGTAGTTATCATCACTGACATTGGTAATATCAAGACTGGCTCGCCAGTCTTCGCCTATATAGCTTTTTTGTTGCCAATGAAACAAAAAACGCTCGTCAAGCTCAGGTTCTGAGTCATCTTTATTTAAGTATTCGACAGCCACTAAACCTTGGTGTTCTGGAGTTAGATATCTAAATTCAGTTTGTAGCTGTAAACCTTTACGTGACATATAACGCGGCGTAATGGTTGCATCATAGTTTGGAGCAATATTCCAATAATAAGGCGTAATAGTCTCTAATCCATAACGATCTGAACTTGAAAAGCTGGGCGTTAATAAGCCTGACTTACGGCGCTCATCGAGTGGGAAAGTAAAATAAGGTAAATAGAGTACTGGCGTGTCTAAAATACGTAGCACCGCATTGTAGGTTTCACCCCAGCCTTCTTCTCGTGATAAATTAATTTCGTCGGCTTCAATAGCCCACACAGGCGTATTACCTGGGCAAGCAGTAAAGCTTGCATTCATCAGCATTAAGCCAGACTTGTCGATGGTGAGTTTTTCCGCGCCGCCTTTGCCTTGCTGTTGTGTTAGGCTGTATTGTGCGCCTAATAAGCTAAAGGCTGAGTTATTTAAATCGGCGTTTAAGCCCGCACTTTGAACTTTGCTCACATAATCGCGATAGGTAATAGGGCCGGTGGCATTGAGTAAGCCGCGTTGTTTATCAATCAGTGCTGATTGTGCGGACAAACTCATGTTAACGGTGTTAATATCAACATTACCAGTAAATTCAGCGCTTTGTGTGCCTAAAAGCTCAACGTCATCAGCGCTGATATCAACCGTTCCAAGCTCAAGGCCAGCTAGCGGTTGCCAAGCTCTGGTTTGCATTGAAGTGCCACAAAAGTTGTGTGTCAGTTCAGTTTCGGCAAGCGATGGTGCGCTCAGTACGCTTAGCATCAAAATGCCCCAGGTTTTGCTCATTTATCGACCTTTATGCTCTGTGATTAGTTACAAGCTATACATAATAAAGGAAAACAATAGCAAAGTAATTAGTGAAAAATAGATAGCTTATAAAATGACACGTTTTGAGAGTTTACAACAGTTTATTAATACTCACTTTAGTGAGCAATCCTGCGCGCTTAATGCAATAACCGCAGATGCCAGTTTTCGCCGTTATTATAGGTTAAGCGCTGAAAATAAAAGCTTTATTGTGATGGACTCAGATCCAAAAAAAGTTAACAACGTCCCTTATATTGCATTAAATAAGGTGTTTTCTGAGCAGGGGTTTTTATTACCATCCATTATTCATAGTGATGAGCAGCAAGGTTTTTTTATTTTAAGTGATTTGGGTAACACCCATTTAGCTGACTTGCTTGATGATGCCAATCGCAGCGAGCATTATCAGCAGCTGATCAGTTTAAGTGCCAAGTGGGCTAAAACGCCAAAAGCTCCGTCAATGAATCCGTATGACCATGACTTTATTGCACTTGAGCTGGATATTTTTAAAAATTGGTTAGTTAATGATTTTATTAGTACAGAGCTCAGCGCTGAGCAACAAAATATATGGCAAACAAGTGCTACGCTGCTAATCAATACACTGCTTGAACAACCCACAGTGACTATGCATCGCGATTACCACAGCCGTAATATTATGCACTGCGAGCAGCAATGGGCAATTATTGATTATCAAGACGCGGTACAAGGTCCGTTATGTTATGACTTAGTCTCGCTTTTAAGAGATTGTTATTTTAAATTGCCCAACGACGAGCTGACTCATTTACTTGAGTTTGGTTATGACGAATTTAAGCGCCAAAGTTTAATAACTAACGAGTCATTCGCACAATTTAAGTATTGGTTTGATTTAACCGGCTTGCAGCGCCATTTAAAAGCAGCGGGTATTTTTTGTCGCTTGTATTTACGGGATGGTAAAAAAGGTTACTTAGCGAATATACTACCGACACTAACTTATATTGTTGAAGTGGCGGCAGAGTACCCAGAGCTTAGTGATTTGTCTGATTGGGTAAAAAGTTACGTGGTGCCAAAGGTACAGCAGCGGTTAAAAGGAGAGTAATTATGAAGGCCATGATCTTAGCTGCAGGACGCGGTAAACGTATGATGCCGCTCACCGCACAGTTGCCAAAACCTATGTTATGTGTGGCAGGTAAACCGCTAATTGAGCATCATATTATGCGCTTAAAAACAGCTGGTATTACGCAGATTGTGATTAACCTCGCCTGGCAAGGAGACAAAATAAAAACCTACTTTGCAGATGGCAGTGCATGGGGTGTAAGTATTACCTATAGCCAGGAAGTAACTGGCGGGCTTGAAACTGCAGGCGGTATTATTCAAGCACTTCCTTTATTAGGTGAGTCATTTATTGTTATTAATGGTGATGTTTACAGCGACTACGATATTAGTGCATTAATGCAGCTGCATTTACAGCCAAAAGAAGCGCACATTGTATTGGTTGAAAATCCTGCGCATAACCCAGAAGGCGATTTTACCCTAAGCCACTTACCTAATAGTGAACAGCGCTATACTTTTTCTGGAATTGGCCGTTATCAGGCTGATTTCTTTGAAGGGCTGGCCCCAGGAATTCGCCCGTTAGGGCCTTTACTGCGTGAAAAAATAAATGAACATTTAGTCTCCACTGAACTCTATATTGGCCAATGGGACGATATAGGCACACCAGAGCGTTTATTGGCTCTTAACCAACAATTAGCACCATAAGCTAAATATAAAACACTAGAGGTAAGTTTTAAAATGTGGGGAAAAATTCTCGGTTTCTGTTTTGGTTTTATGTTTGGCAAAATATTTGGGGCTATTTTAGGCTTATACCTAGGTCATATGTTTGATAAAAGTCTAAAGAAAGACTTTGATCAGGCTGGCGGCTTCTCTAACCTTTTTAAAGGCGATGATGTTAACGAACGCCAAGCACTGTTTTTTTCTAGCTGCTTTGCAGTAATGGGGCATATTGCCAAGTCAAATGGGCGAATAAGCGAAACTCACATTAAAGCAGCTACGCTATTTATGGATGAAATGGGCTTAAAAGGCGAAGAACGCCGTGAAGCGCAGCAGGCATTTCAATCAGGTAAAGATAGCGACTTTTCTCTCAAAGACACGGTTTATGACTTTAAAGAACGTTTTGCTAAACGTTACGATTTACTGCAGTTATTTTTAGAAATTCAAATTCAAATGGCGTTTTCCGATGGCGTGCTTGCCGCGCAAGAAAAGCAATTACTGCAAGAAGTAAGCAAGCAGTTGGGGGTATCTAAAGCACACTTTGCCTTTGTACTAAAACGTTATCAAGCAGAGTTTAATTTTAGGCAGCAACAACAGCGCTTTAGGCAGCAGCAAAGTCAAAGTAGTAGTTACCGAGAAGGCTCAGGGCATCATGTACCGCCAAGTAATGATATGAACCGCTCGCAGGCATTGGCCTTGTTAGGGCTAAATAAAGATGCGTCGCAACGTGATATTAAAGTAGCGTACCGTAAGCTCATGGCTCAGCACCATCCTGATAAACTGGTATCGCAAGGTTTACCTAAGCACATGATGGAAGTGGCAGTTAAAAAAAGCCAAGATATTCAAGCCGCTTACGAGTATTTAAAAAAGGCGGCGTAAAAAGCCGTCTATTTCTTTGCTCAAGCGTGCATGTTGCTGCGGCGCGTCGCGCAATCCAAATAGCTGGCGCTGGCGGTAATCAAACTTTGCATTACGGTTAACCCAACGCTGACGGTTTTTAAGGTTCATTAAGATATCATTACTGTCTGTAGCAAAATAAATATCCAACAAAGCAGGGGTTACCAAGGATGTTATTTGGCTTAACTTGGCATTGCGTTTTGTATTAGGAAGGTAACTACTCAAACTAATGAAGGCGTTTATTTTTAAGTCTGCAAATTCAGCGTAGTGCTCCAACAACACCCCAGAACTGGTGCCTTGTGCAATAACAACAATATTGTCAGACTCCATTGCTGCCTGCTGATACAAGGCTTCGTAGCGAGCGAGCAGTTTTAACTTGTAGTTATCCACGACCTCGGTATTTACTTGCTCAACATAGTCGGCATGATGAGGCTGTTTTTGTGTGCTGGTGTCAGGCTCAGTATTTGCGTTGGCTGTTTCATTATTTGTGCCCACAGAATCATTAATCGTTTTTGCTGTGTCCTCTTGGGCTGCTTGCCAATCTATATCAGGAACTGTCATCGCATAAGAAGTGTACCCATGATTATTCAGCTCTTTACGCAAAAAGTTCATGCCGGAATTGTTTGTGGGCGTTGATTGCCAGTCAGGAATGAGTATGACCACCCCTCTAAAGTCGGCGCTCATATATTCACTGTATAAAGTTAAAAACTCAGTATCACCAGCTAAAATAGACTTTACTTCATCACTTTGGGCTAGGCGAGAGATATCCGCATCAATATTTTTTGAAAAGGGAGGAGGAGCGATATACTCAGCACTAAGCACTTGAAAACTGATTAATGCACAGCCAAGCGAAAGAGTAGTAATAATGACTTTAAATATCTGCGTAATAAACATAATAAGCTTTTAATTTAAATCTTATTTATGTATCGGCGTAGCACTCTTAAAGTTTAGCTATTTACTGCAAATAACTAAAAGATTAATCCGTATTAAAACTCGGGGTCAGCTTCAAACGTGAGTACTTGCTCTGTAACAGGATGCTTTAGCTGCAGCATTTGTGCATGCAGCTGTAATCGAGGTGCCGCAGCAAGTGCGTCTTTGTGGGCATATAAACGATCGCCTAAAATAGGGTGGCCTAAGCTTAGCATGTGTACTCGCAGCTGGTGGGAGCGCCCAGTAATAGGAGTAAGCTCTACACGGGTTGCCTGTGCTTCGCGCTTAAGCACTTTAAAATGAGTAAGCGAGGGCTTGCCATTGTCGTGATCAACCATTTGCTTAGGACGGTTCGGCCAATCACAAATAAGCGGTAAGTCAACTGAGCCCGTTTCACTTTCAAGTTGCCCATAAACTCGCGCAATGTAACGCTTTGCCGTTTCACGCTCTTGAAATTGCATACTTAAATGGCGGTGAGCGGCTTTGTTCATTGCCAAGCAAAGTATCCCTGAGGTAGCCATATCTAAACGGTGAACAATTTTAGCCGTAGGAAAAACACGGTTGACGCGATTAATTAAGCTATCGGCATGTTTTGGGTCTTTACCTGGTACGGTGAGTAACTCGCTAGGCTTATTTACAATAAGTAAATCATCGTCTTGAAACTGTATAGTTAAATACGGGCTCATAGGGGGATTGTAATTAACTAACACGGCAGACCTCAGTGATTTTGAAGTGCGCTATTTTAGTGGAGCGAGCGCAAAGGCTCAAGTAAAAAGCGCGATATAAATATCGCGCTTTTTCAATGCACACGTTAGTTGACCTTTAACTAACGACTGACAGCTATATCCTCTAGTGCGAAACCACAATTAAACGAATTGCATCGAGTTTTAACTGCGCTTTTTCAATATGTGCGGTTAGCTCATTGCGTTGTTTGTCGTAAAAAGTAATTTCTTCTTGGCGAATATTTGGGTTTATTTGTTTCAGTGCCTCTAAACGCTGTTGCTCTTCACTCAACGATGTTTGCATTTTAGCTAATGACTCTGCACGAATAACATCCAGCTTTTGTTGCGCCATGTCTTTTGCTGTGTTGATCATTGGATGAACCGCACTTTGTAATGCACCGGCTAATTTACTTGCTGTTTGGCGACCTACCGCAGATAACTGTTGATTAAAGCCATCAAAGCCAACGTTTTCGCCTAAGTTATTACTGCTCTTATCGAGTAAAATACGAATAGGCGTAGGCGGTAAAAAGCGGCCCACTTGCAGTACTTTTGGTGCCATCGCCTCGGCAACAAAGATTAGCTCAACAAAGAATGTTCCTGGTGGTAACTTTTTGTTTTTAAGTAACGCCACTGACGCACTACCAAAGTCATCATCGCAAATCATGTCCATAGTGCCTTGCACCATAGGGTGATCCCAACTGATAAAGTGCACATCTTCTTGCGAAAGAGCGGTATCACGGTCAAAGGTCACCGTCATGCCATCTTCTTTTAAAGCAGGGAATGACGCGTTAAGCATATGCTCAGTGGGTTTTAAAATAATGGTGTTTTCACCTTTATCTTCTTGGCTTACGCCAAAGGTGTCGAACACATTGATCATGTAACTTGGTAGCTCAAACTGATTATCGAGTTTTTCAATGTCAGCTACAAGTGAATCAGCAGCGCCTTGCCCTGATGAATGCAGTTCTAGTAGGCGATCTCGGCCACTTTCCATTTGCTTACGTAATACTGCATTCTTTTGTGCTACTTGCTCAAGCAATGGGTCTAGCTCATCTTCGTCACAATTATGAGCTGCAATATATTCAAGTAAGTCTTCGCTAAACTCTTTATATAATAACTGTCCTGTGGTTGAAGTGCTTTCAAATGCATCTAGGCCTTCGTTGTACCAACGTAATAACACTTCCTGTGCCGTATTTTCAAAGTAAGGCACATGAATGTTCACATCTTGTGTTTGTCCTATGCGGTCTAAGCGACCAATTCGTTGCTCAAGTAAATCTGGGTTGAGCGGTAAATCAAACAACACTAAATGATGTGAGAATTGGAAGTTACGGCCTTCTGAACCAATTTCAGAACACAATAATATTTGAGCATTATCGTATTCATCGGCAAAGAACGCCGCGGCGCGGTCTCGTTCAATTATCGACATGCCCTCGTGGAAAACCGAGGCTTTAATTGCTTCGCGTTCACGTAATATTTGCTCAAGGCTGATTGCGGTTTCGGCTTTAGCACAAATGAGTAATACTTTTTCACGTTTGAGAGTTTTTAGCGTTTCGATTAGCCAATCTACACGGGGGTCAAATAAACCCCAGCTGGCGCTTTCACCTTCAAACTCTTGAAATATTTTTTCAGGGAAAAGTGCACGTTGTGCACTGAGTTCAGCATTTTGAATGCCGCTCATATTACCTAGTACAGTCATTGCTGTTTTGTATTGCTTAGGTAAAGCCATAGGGTAGGCGTGTAATTTACGACTTGGGTAACCATCAATACCACTGCGACTATTTCTAAATAAGATGCGCCCAGTACCGTGACGGTCTAAAAGCATATTTAAAATTTCTTTACGTGCTTCAAGGTCGCCTTGTTGTGCTGTTTCAAGAATATCGGTGATATCCGTTTCTTTTAATAGCTCAATCAAGGTTGCTTTAGCGTTATCATCTAATGATTGCTCTTGCAGTAGTTGATTAGCAGCTTCGGCTATATCTTTGTAGTTTGCTTCTTCTTCTTTAAATACGTCGTAGTCGTAAAAGCGATCTGGGTCGAGCAGTTGTAAGCGTGCAAAGTGGCTACGATGACCCAGTTGGTCTGGCGTTGCTGTTAATAAAATTAGCCCCGGAATGTCTTGACTCAGCTCAGCCATACGTTGGTATTCGGCACTAGGTTTATTGTTGTTAATGCTTAAATGATGGGCTTCATCAATGACTAATAAGTCCCAGTCAGCCAACGTAGCTTGTTCAAACCAACGTTTTTTCTTAGTTAAAAACTCAAGGCTGGTAAGCACCAGTTGCTCGGTATCAAATACGTTAGGTGAATCAGCAAACGCTTCGTCGCAGCGCTCTTCATCAAAAATAGAAAAACGTAAATTAAAACGGCGTAGCATTTCTACTAACCATTGGTGCTGCAAGTTCTCAGGTACCACAATGAGCACACGGCTGGCGCGACCAGTAATAATTTGTTGGTGTAAAATCATGCCAGCTTCGATGGTTTTACCCAAACCTACTTCATCAGAAAGTAGTACACGTGGCGCAAAACGTTTACCTACTTCTTGGGCAATATAAAGCTGATGCGGAATAAGGTTGGCACGTTGGCCAATTAAACCTTTAATAGGTGACTGTTGGCGTTCAAATTGGTGTAACCAAGTTTGGTAGCGCAAAGTGTATCGATCAAAGCGGTCTACTTGGCCTGCAAATAAACGGTCTTGTGGTTTATTAAATTTAATAAAATGGTCTAAAAAGGTCTCTTTTAATTGTACTTTTTCACCGTTATCAATACGTTCACCGTGATAGCACAGTAATTCGCCTTGTACTTCAATTGACTCAACTTGTAATTCCCACTCCTCAACGCTTCGGATCACATCACCAGGATTAAATGCTACGCGGGTTACCGGAGCTTCTGCAGAAGAATAAACACGGTTTTCACCACTGGCAGGAAATAAAATGCTGACCTGGCGGCCATCAATGGCAACAACGGTGCCCAATCCTAAATCTGACTCTGTATCACTGATCCAACGCTGACCTAAGGAAAAATTCATGTATGTCTCGTCTATGAAGAAAAAGGCGGCTATGTTACCTGTTAGATAACACCACTGCAAGGCGCTATTTGCCTGACTTTTAATTAATTTTATAAGTGTGAATTATTCCTATCTATAAGCACTGATTAGTGCGCCGATTTTGTAGGAAATTCAAACTAAATGATATTTGTCATAAAACAGACTTTTATGACAAATAGACTAAACTCAAATTATACCTAAGTAATTAATCAAGTTTATTAGTCACACTGATTAGTTTATTGGGTATAGCATAAAAATCATAAAACGTAAGGAAAGTGCTATGGAAAAAGCTTCGAACCTTGATAGTAAAATGTATGTGCTAGATACCAATGTATTGCTTCATGAACCCCTCGCGTATTTGTCATTTCAAGAACACCAAGTGGTTATTCCAATGACTGTATTGGAAGAGCTTGATCACATTAAAGATAGAAAACACGATGTAAGTCGCGATGCCCGAGTGGCCATTCGTGGACTTGATGGAGTGCTCAGCCAGGCCTCTCCCGAGCAAATGTTACAAGGGGTTGCGCTACCAAGTAATAAACAAGGCGGATTAACGGGAAGCTTACTGATTGTAAATGACCATTTATTTGCCGATTCTATTTCCGGCTTACCGGGCAATGAAAACGACCACCGCATTATTAATTGCGCGGTGCACTTACAAAATCAGCACAGTGATAAAAAAGTCATACTGGTTACTAAAGATATCAACATGCGCTTAAAAGCCAAAGGGGCGGGGCTTAAATATGTTGAAGATTACCGTACCGATCAGCTTATTGACGATATCGCCTTACTTACCAGCGGCTATAAAAAAATTACTGGTGATTTTTGGCAGCATGTTGGCGAGTGTAACACTGAGCAACACGGGCGTGAAACAGTCCATCATATCCCTAAAGATTTAATCCCAGATGTGTTTTGTAATGAGTATTTACTTGATGATGGCGATCAGTTTGCCGCTAGAGTCAAATCTTACGATGGTGAGCATATTACCATTAAAGATATTGGAGCAGAGCGACTAATGCATCAAAGTGCTTGGGGAATAAAGCCAAAAAATATTTACCAAGCAATGGCACTAGATGCACTGCTCGATACCTCTATTGAACTTGTTATTTTAACCGGCCCTGCGGGGTGTGGTAAAACCTTACTCGCGCTTGCTTGTGCACTTGAGATGGTGATTGAAAAAGGTGTTTACGATAAAGTGATTGTAACCCGAAACACCCCTGAAATTGCGGAATCGATTGGCTTTTTACCTGGCACCGAGGAAGAGAAAATGGCGCCTTGGCTGGCTGCCATAACCGATACCTTAGAGGTGCTGCATAAAGGAGATGAGAACCCTGTTTCAAGCCGTAATTACATTATGGAAAAAGCCAATGTTCAGTTTAAATCGGTGAACTTTATGCGTGGGCGAAGCATTCAAAATGCGGTGGTGATTTTAGATGAAAGCCAAAACTTAACGGCTTCTCAGCTCAAAACCATAATTACCCGCTGTGGTGAAGGAACTAAACTTATTTGTACCGGAAATTTAGCACAAATAGACAGTAATTATTTAACCGCTGTTACCTCAGGGCTTACCTATATTGTGGAGCGATTTAAGCACTTTGAAGGCGGCGCTACTGTTAATCTTAATGGTGTAGTAAGAAGTCGACTAGCGTCATTTGCAGAGGAGAATTTATAAGTGTTCTTTGGCTCGATAATCTACTATTTTATTATCGAGCCAAAAATTAAGTATTTAATCTAGGTGATTCATCGCTTATTAAAGCGCTTAATTACACGTCAACAGTTTGACGTTTAATTAATACGTATACCTAGCTTGTCAAATATCTACACATCGATCTTCAGAAAAAAGATATGAATTTATTTAAAGCTATGCCAGGTCTATTTAAGTTCATTACTTGTTCATGTCTCGTTAGGCATTTTTGATAAATAATAAGCTTTGACTGTATTAAACAGTAATTGATACATTCTTTTTATAGGAGCGTACGTTATTAAATGTGAAGGGGTAACCATACTAGTGAAATGGTACGCTTAGTGCATAGTTTAAAAGGGATAGCAGGAAATTTAGGTTTTAACCGATTATTATTGTGTGCTCAACACACTGAGCAAGTATTAAAAGCGGACGGCAAGCACGCTGCAGCTGCAATTAAATAATTAATAATACAGTTAGAGCGAGTGCAAATTTATATAAAAAGTTTAGATGTAAGCAATGATAAATAAAGCAAAAATATTAATTGTAGATGACGATGCGCTTAACCGAATCATTTTAGAAAGAACTTTAAGTGATGAGCATGAGGTTTACTTAGTGGCAAGTGGCGAAGAGGCGTTGACATTTGTTAAGCATACGCAGGTAGATTTAATTATTTTAGACATCATGATGCCTGGCATGAATGGTTACGACGTGCTGGTGGAACTTAAAGAAAGTAGCCTTAGCCATGCGATCCCCATTATTTTTATCTCAGCGAACAGCTCTCATGAAGACGAAGCAAAAGGTTTAGAATTAGGCGCAATGGATTACATTGTAAAGCCATTTTGTGCCTCAATTGTTAAAGTGCGTGTACGCAATCAACTACTTATTAAGCAAAAAAACGATTTATTAGAAATGCTTGCGTCTATTGATGGTTTAACAGAAATACCTAACAGACGTTATTTAGATGAAAATTTAGAGCGAGAGTGGCGAAGAAGTAAGCGTAATAACTCTTCCATTTGTGTATTGCTTATCGATATTGACCACTTTAAGCGCTATAACGATTGTTACGGTCATCGTGCTGGCGATGAGTGTTTAAAAGCTGTGGCGCAAACACTAGCGGCGCAATGTGAGCGCGGCAGTGATTTTGTTGCCCGTTATGGTGGCGAAGAGTTTGTAGCCGTATTACCAGAAACCAATCAGCAAGGGGCTATTGCATTTGCTAATAAGTTACGTGAAGCCATTAATGATTTGAATATAGAGCACAACGCATCGTTAAATGCTCCACACATTACTATTAGCATTGGTATTGCCTCAAGTGAGAGCAGTCAAGCATACACAGAGAAGGCATTGCTAGAAGAGGCTGACTCTGGTTTATATAATGCTAAAAAGTCAGGGCGCAATGCGATTGAATTGGCGCCCATAGGAACATATGAGCGTTTAGTTTGTCAGCATTGATAGTGCTGAGCTGCCAATACCCACTAATTTGTCATTTTTAAATACTAATGGTGTGCATTCATCCTTGGTCATTTTTCCATCTGAATGAATGCTGTGTGTTGCGTAAAACAACACTTGGTAAACATCATCCTGTTTTTTTAATAATTCAGTGAAATTAGGTGTTTTTAGTTGGTTTAATACTGACTGATACGAGCTATCCATTGCCAGACCTGAAATGATTTCACGATTGTTTTTATGTGTGGCCTGCCAGCTTGAAGAACTATTGCCTGCCCAATGACCTTCTGCTTCGCCATCAGATACAGCGATTACACAACCCGTTAAAAAAGGAGCAGTTAGTGCAGCAATTAAAAGTGTTTTTTTCATTTTGTTATTCCCTAGATGATTAATTAAAAACAATGTAGCAAAGACCAAGCCAGTTTTTAAATTCTTAAAAATCAATGGGTTGTTTTTGTTGTGTTTGGTGGGGTGGTGGCTTTTTTAAAATATAAATCTAAAAAGCCACTTTTTAGTAATTTTGACTAAGTTACTTTTATGGCATTAAACCAAGCGGTTACGCGACTCGTGTTGACTAAATGCTGCAATATTTAAACTCACTTCTTTTACTAAGCGCACGATAGATTCAGTGCTCGCCCACGCTATATGTGGGGTAAGTAGTAAATTATCACCCGTATAATTAGCCAGAGGATTAGTAAGCTCAGCGGGCTCTTTGGTCAGCACATCAACGCCGGCACCGGCAATAATATTGGCTTTTAATGCTTCTACTAAGTCTGCTTCATTGATTATCCCGCCGCGTGCGGTATTAATAATTAGCGCAGTCGGTTTCATCATTTTTAATTCATTAAGTGTAATTAAGTCGCGTGTTTCATCATTAAGTGGGCAGTGAACGCTAATAATGTCTGCTGTTTTTATTGCTATTTCAAACGGGGTGCGTCCGTCGCGACACGCTGTGCCTTTGCGCTCTGCAACAATCACCTCAGCGCCAAACGCTTCAGCTACTTTAGATACTGCCTTACCCAAAGTACCTCCGCCAATAATAGCCAATGTTTTACCTTGAATGTCATTAAAGCTGTAATCAAGTCGACAAAACATGTCACTTTTTTGCCATGCGTCTTGCTGGCAATCCGCTTGATAGCGGTGAGTATTACCTAACAAGTTAGTGATCAACGAAAAGGTATGCTGAACAACAGAAGGGGTTGAATAACCGGCAACATTGGTAACTGCAATGCCTAAGTCTTTTGCGGCATCTAAATCAACATTATTAGTGCCAGTTGCACTGACACAAATGAGTTTCAACGATTTTAATTGTGTCATAGTGTCACGATTAATTACTACTTTGTTAGTGATTAACACCTCGGCATTTTGGCTATGTGCCAACACTTGCTCTGGGCTAGTTAGCTGATGCACGGTAAGATCTCCAAGTGCTGAGATACCATCAAGTGAGGTGTTTGCCAGTGTGGCGTTATCAAGAATTGTTATGTTCACGATGTGTCCTAATAGTGTATGTGTAAAAAGAATGATAATCCCAGTACGCGAAGTGCTTGTGTTAAAAAGAGTATCATCTATTTGAATATTATTGGGTTTATCAGATTGCGTTTACATTAGCAGTTGTAGAGCTATATTTAAATGTGGTCTGCCCACTGAGGGTTAACTTGCATGTTATTATGGCCAACTGCCTTGCTAAGTTAACTTGAACAAAGTGCAATTAGTAAGGTCTATCCATTTGAATTAATAATTAATAGCTATAGTTTATACACATGAGGCAGTTAGTCTGACAATAATGCTCAGTACTAAACTATAACGCTATGAAAACTCAGTAAATCGAACTTTAGTATTGCTAGTTTCGTACTTTTGCTTGAGTTATAATCAAAATCAGACATAACGGGACGTTTTAGCGTGTCGTTTTTAACTTTGTAGATGCAGTAAATGATTGAATTAGAAGATAAGTACGCAGATATAAGACCTTACAATGACGATGAAGTTGCCGCCTCATTAACGCGATTAATTAACGATAATGCGTTTCTTGATGTGATAGCAAAGTACAATTTGCCACGCTTTATATCCGCAGTTGGGTTTTTAGCACGCGCTATAATAAAACATCAGTTGCGTAAAAAGTGGGGCAAAGTTAAAACAGTTGAAGATGTACAAAACGAAGTGGCGCATTATTTAAATAAATTAGTAAGGCGCACCACATCAAACGTTACTTTTTCAGGTTTAGAGGCATTAGACCCTAATCAAGCCTATCTTTTTGTTTCAAATCATAGAGACATTGTACTTGACCCTGCATTAGTTAATTGGGGCCTTTATCAGCATAAAATGAAAACAGTGAGAATTGCGATTGGTGATAACTTATTGCAAATTCCTTACATTACTGAGCTTATGCGTTTGAATAAAAGCTTTATTGTAAAACGCTCAGCTAAAGCGCCAAAAGAGATGTTAAAAGCGTTGACTCAGTTATCGGCTTATATTTATGACTCGCTTACTAGTGGGCATTCTATTTGGATTGCTCAAAAAGAAGGTCGGGCTAAAGACGGTGTAGATCAAACCGATCCTGCACTGTTAAAAATGCTACAACTAAATGGACGTAAACAAAAGAAAGAGTTTGGTGAGTACATTAAAGAGCTAAAAGTGGTGCCGGTTGCAATATCTTACCAATATGAACCCTGTGCAATAGCGAAGGCAAAAGAGCTCTATCATAAACAACACCATGGTAAATACGTGAAATCGGCGGGTGAAGATATTGCTAGTATTGTTGAAGGCTTTAGTTCAGCCAAAGGGCATGTGCACTTATCGTTTGGCCAGCCTATTCAGTCAGATTGCGATAGTGCAGATGAGCTGGCAAAAACCATTGATAAGCAAATAATTGATTCGTTTTATTTACACCCAGGCAACTATATTGCAGGTGGTTGTACTGAAGCGGTTATAAATAAAAATGATGCAGCACAATTTGCAGAGCGTTTAGCAAAAGTGCCAGAAGAATTAAGGCCTTTAGTACTAGCAATGTACGCTAAGCCCTACCATAGAAAAACACAAGTAGATGAACAAAGCTGTGAACATTAATTAACAGTTTAGGCGTAGATAAAAGCAGCAATTAATTTGCTGCTTTTTTTTTAAACAAAAATGGCGCTATACTCAAGCTATACTTTTTTATACTGGAGGGTTTGATGCAACAAATTGAAATATTTGATATTCCTAGCCCTTGTAAAGGTATTTGCTTGGTTAATAATCGGGGTTACTGCAAAGGATGTTATCGCAGTCGTGATGAGCGATTTTCGTGGAATTCGTTGACCAATGCGCAAAAAAAGAAAGTGTTGAGCCTATGCCAGCAACGCTATAAACGTTATTTACAGCAAAAAAATAAAGCTGCGCAAGCCGCTTCGCCAGCACAACAGCAAGGCTTTGATTTTTAAAATTGTAGTTTGTACTTTGATCTGAGTTTAGCGACCGTGCCATTGTTGTGTAATTTCTTAAGTGTAGCCTCAAGCTGTTGAGCAATACTCGCATGACTGTTATGTAAATAATGATAAAGCGGGTAGGTAGCAACCACTTGTTTTTCATAACAGCCTAAAGCGGGAGGAATGGTTTTATTGGCCATCGCAAAATCAATCAGTAATGCAGCTTCTACTTTTTGCTGGATCAGTAAATTTAATTGAGTGGTATTATTTTTTACCTCAATAACCTTGCCTTGAAAATCAATACTGTCTAAATATCGCTGTTGTACAGGGTAGCTGGCTATAATGGCAACGCTATCCATTGTTTTAGTAGAGCTGGGTTCACAGTGCTTATAAAGCTCAAGATTAAATTTGAATAACGGATAGTTAACCCGAATTAAGTTTTTGTATGCACTTTCAATACTAATATCACGAGCAAGCTGCCCATCTAACATGCCACTGTTTGCTGCAAATAATGCATTTTGACGATTAAAATCGATAATATTTAATTTAAAGCCCATATCTGTATACGCTAATTGTAATAGCTCAATAGTATAATTTGCTTGCTGGGTGTTCTGCGGGCGATTAAATGTATAGCTGTAACTATGGCCAAATGACGAATTACTAAAAATTAAACCTATTAATACAAGCAACCCTTTACAGTATTTAAACACGTCAGCAGTTCCTGTCTATTGGGGCAAATGGATAGGCGAGTATAATAACAAATTGGCTGTCTTTTGCCCAGTTTCTAGTCATAATCTAGCAGAGCCTATCATTAACAATTATTGATACCCTTAGACTATTTAAAGTAGATTCTTTTTATTCATTATAGAGTTAGTTTATTATAAGTTTAACCGTATAATCTAAGTTTTATCAGGCCAGTAAAAGAGGGGAATATGAGTTATAACCTGTGTGATTTACCACGAGAGCAAAAGTATCAGATTCAGCTAGATTACGAAGCTTCATTTTGGGCATATCAAATTAAGCGTGGCAAGAAAACGCGTGAGCAAGTTTATGATACCCTGCACAGCCGCCCAGTTGCAGAGCAAGGTTTTTTAAAGCAAAAATTTGAGCAATATTTGGCACTTATGCTAAGTTAGAGTTTACTTGCTATGATTGTTATTAAACAATTAGAATCAGTGAAAGCGCCTTTAATAAATAAGTTTTATACCTTATATAAAGTCCGCGGTCGCGCCAATAAACAAGACCAATTGTGGGTTGCTTACGATAACCACACTATTATTGCTGCGTGCCGCTTACAGCACAAACCGACTTTTTTATTTTTATCGACAGTTTTTGTGGCTCCTGCATATCGTTCCACTGGTGTGGCAACAAAGCTGCTAAGCACTCTTTTAAATCAGCAAGCCGACGCTGTTTACACCTTCGCTTACCAACACATTACTGATTTTTATCAGGCACTTGGTTTTAACCAGGTGTTAACATATACTCCTGCATTATTAACGCTATTTGATGCATATAAGCACCGAAATATTATCGCATTGAAATATCAGCAACCCTAAATCAGTAATAGGAAACACATGGGCATCAGTATTAATAGGTTTATCACAGCCATGTTTGTGCTATTTATGCTCATAAGCCATGCTGCAACAGCGCAAGTAAAACGGCTATCACCAAGCGAAGGGTTATCTCAAAGTTACGTTAATACTATGCTTATCGATAATAATGGCTATTTATGGCTCTCTACCGAAGGAGGGTTAAATCGCTACGACGGCTATCAGGTTATTCCAATTAATGGCCCAAATGGTGAGTTAGAAGAAGCCATTATTGATCGCATATACCAAGATCCAGAAGGGCAAATTTGGATTGCTTCCTTGTTAGCAGGGCTTTTTAGGTATGACCCGCAAACAGATACCTATCAGCAGTATTTAAAAAAACCAGTTACAGAAGAGCAAATTCTTCAGCAGTCTGTTTTTACCATGTTAGCCACAGATGATAAATCCTTGTGGGTTGGTCAAGGCAGAGTGTTTGCAAAACTTGATATAGCCAGTGGCTCTATTACTCCTTTATTTAAGCTGCCTGAGCAATTTGAAAATGCGTTTGTACGTACCTTGTTTCATTACAATGGCTATATCTTTATTGGCAGTACAGACGGTGCTTATGTATTTAATATTGCAACGCAACAAGTACGCCCCCTAGAGCATTTAAGCGAAACCGACGTACACATCTATCAAAACAATGTGAAGTCATTTGCACTGGGTGATAGTAATCAGTTATTGGTTGGAGCTGTTAAAGGCTTATATGCTGTTGATATTAGTAATATAGAGACATTGTTTAATAATAGTGAGCAGGTATTTACAAGTGAAAAGCTACTGGCTGACTTGAATGTTTGGGATATTGATAATCAGCAAGGGATTGTTGATTTAGCAACCGATAAAGGCCTGCTTAGTTTTAATTTAACTACCAAAATAGTGGTTAAAAATAAACGCATTCAACAAAGTAAATACACGCTTGCCGATACCAGTATTATTGATATGGTAAAAGATAAATCAGGTGGTATGTGGCTTGCGACTAAAACTGATGGTGCTTTTTATTTATCGGGTGACAACTATAAATTTTATAATGTAGAGGGCAGTGCTTTAGGAGGGGATGGATTTTCACATCACTCAGTCTGGGCAATTAAACAATTTCAAGATAAGTTATGGCTAGGTACTCATAATGGTTTAACGGCTGTTGATATAAAAAATAACACCTCAAGGGTGTATTTAAAAGATTATAAAGTTGATTTACTAACCACAGAATTTACCGTTTTCAAAATTATGCCTTATAAAAATAAACTCTGGTTACACTCAAACCGAGGACTGTTTATTTTTGACCCGCAAACCCAGCAGCTTACCCAACCTAAAACTGCCAGCCCCAAAAACCAAATATTTATAAACGATTGGATGCATGGTATTACCTTGCTAGAAAATGGTGATTTATATTTTGTTCACCCTGATCATGGCATGTTTAAATATAATGTTGATAGCCAGGTGCTAACTCCATTAAAGGGCGAATTTTCTCAATTTGACCCGTTTTTAGCCTATGGCTTTTTACCGCCATTACCCTCAAAGCCGCAGAGGCCGTTATTTTTTAGCGGTGGAGTGTTATACCAATTTAACCCGGATGAGCGCAGTTTAAACACCCTTTATAAAGTACCTAAACACCATGACAATGTTGCAGTGAGCATTCTCTCGTATGTTGAAGATAGGCAAGGGATTCTGTGGCTTTCTTTATCTAACTTTGGTTTGATTGGAATTGATGCCAATAGCTATGAATTAGTACATACCATTGATTTAGATAAAAATAAATTAGGCACACTATTATACGATATGGTGCTTGATGAAGAGGGAATGATTTGGATGAGTAGTCATAAAGGAATATGGAGATTAAACCCGAGCACCATCCATTTTCAGCAATTTACTACATCAGATGGGGTGCTTTCTGCTGAATTTAATAGTGGTGCTATGGCCAAATTAAATGACGGACGAATTGCCTATGGTAGCCTTAAAGGCTTTACTTACTTTGACCCTAAAGAGAATAAAAATAGCCAAGGTTTGTTAGATCACGTCAACATAACTCGCATTAACTTAATGTCTCGAGACTTGTCGCTTAACTTACAACAGCCATTAAAAAATATTACTTTAAATCATGATGATATAGGGCTTGAAATTGCATTTTCAGCGATGTCATTTAGCTTTCAAGAACGTATTATTTACGAATATCAGCTCGACAAAGGTAAAAAAAGTTATACCCGTAATAATCGCGTGGTGTTTCCTAAATTAAACCCCGGTAGCTATCAGTTAAAAGTCTGGGCAAAGGATCCGTTGACGGGTGACTATACCCCGCCAGCGACGTTAAATATTAAAGTGAAATACCCATTATGGCGCGCCCCTTACTTTTTAGCACTTTATGCTATTTTGTTATTCACAATAGTGACAGCTTGGGTAATGAGACGTAATAAAATACAGCGTATTTTATTAGCCGCACACAAAGAAAGCCAAGATAGCGAGGCACGTTTAAAGCTTGCGCTAGAGGGAAGTGAGTCGGGTGTTTGGGATTGGCAAGCGAGTCAGTTAAATATTTATCAGCCTAGATTGGTCAACGAGTTAGGTTATGAAGACGACTCAGTCAGTTTAGATGACTACTTAGATAAAGTTCATCCACAAGAGCGTGCCATTTTTAGGTTGGAGTGGTTAGAATTTTTATCAACCGACAAAGGATACTTTAACTGTACTTACCGACTACGTCATGCCAAAGGTCATTGGCGCTGGTACAAAGACTTTGGCAAAGTGGTTGAATGGGATGAAACAACACCGCAAAAAGTAGCGGGTACGTATACTAATATGACACGCGAAATGGTGTTTGAAGAACACGCTCGATTATTTACCGCCGCGTTTGAACAAACCCGAGATTGGGTATTTATTTTAGATAAAAACTTTAACATACGTGCTTCAAATAAGTCGCTGCAAACGGCTTTTGCTGTATCGGCAGAGCCTCGTTCAACTCGCTCGCTTAATTTAGGTTTGACTCGCAGTAGCTATTTTGACTATTTACGCATTATGCAAAAGCTTGAAGTAGGCGAGCACTTCTCATGTGAAGACACTGTGGTACTGGCTAATAAAGAGCAGCGTCATGTGTTAGTTAAAATAAGCGCTGTAGCGGATGAAAGTAAAAGGTTGAGTAGCTATGTGGTTATTTTAACGGATATTCATGCGCAAAAGTCAGCTGAAAACGAGCTGCACTTATTAACTAATTACGATTCATTAACGGGTTTGCCAAACAGAACTTTGTTTAATGACCGAGCTGTGCATGCCATAGATCAAGCGCGTCGTCATAACAGCAAAGTCGCTCTATTACATGTAAATATAAAACGCTTTAAATACTTTAACGACTCATTTGGTACAGAAAGCGCTGATGAGATCATTAAGCTGGTGGCAAACCGCTTAAAAACAGCATTACGCCCCTGTGATAGCATAGCGCGTTTAGGTGGTGATGAATTTGTTATTTTAGTTGAAGACATTCAGCAAATAGAAGAAGTATTACTTATATGCACCAAGCTTATGGATTGCGTGAGTATAGACATTGCTATGAATAACCAAAATGTAAATGTGCACCTTAGTATTGGTGTGGCGCTTTTCCCTGATGACGCTGCGTATTACAAGGCGCTGTTAAAAGCATCAAATGTGGCGCTCTATTATGCTAAAGATGGTTTAGAAGGGTGTTACAAGTTCTATAAACAAGAAATGAATCAAAGAGTTGAAAGGGCCCTGCATTTAGAGTCGCAATTGATCAAAGCGTATCACGAGCACGAGTTTTGTAATTATTATCAACCTATAATTAGTACATCTACACAAAAAACTGAGGGCTTTGAGGTATTACTACGCTGGCCTGAGAATCAACTAGCCAGTACTCAAGAGTTTGCAAATGTGGCTGAAAATATTGGTTTAATTACCAAAATTATGCTGCAAACATTTAAAAGAGCACTTGTACAGTTGGTGCGTTGGCGCAAGGTGAATCCCGATTTATATTTATCAATTAATTTATCGGCACTTGATTTTGAGTTTGCTGAGCTTATACCTGAAATTCGCCAAGCACTAAATAATGCAGCGCTGCCGCCCGAGGCTATTGTGTTTGAAATAACAGAGTCTATTTTAATGCGAGACTCAGACTATGCACTTAAAAATATGGATGCACTAAAGCAGCTCGGATGTAAGCTATACATGGATGACTTTGGAACAGGTTATGCTTCATTAACGTATTTAAAACGCTTCCCCATCGATGTATTAAAAATTGATCGTAGCTTTGTGCAAGATATTGGTATTGATTCGGATAATGAAGCGATTATTCAATCCACTCTTACTTTAGCCAGCAGTTTAGGTAAAGAGTGTATTGCTGAGGGGGTTGAAAGCGCACATCAATTGGCCTTCTTAAAAGCTCAAGGTTGCAGCTATTTCCAAGGGTACTTATTTAGTAAAGCGGTGCCTAAAGAGCAAGTACTTGAGCTCATTGAGCGCGATTGGCACCCTGTATTCTCACAAGCTTAAAGCGCCGTTTATTACATTGTTTTATTAAGGGCGCTTACCACAATGGCGACAAAACAAGTGTGAGCTGCGTTTATTAAGCTCCGCTTTTATCGCTTTATTAGCCTCTAACTTACTTAATCCAAGTTTGTAGCGAAGATCTTCAAGGTGATGTAATTGCTCGTCGGAGAGTTTACCATCGGTTATTTGCTCATGGGTGGCATCTTCAAATAACTGACGACGTTTACGAACTTGCTCTGAAAAGCTCGATGCTAATAAACCAGTGGGTATAGCCACCATGCCCATGCTGACTAGAGTGATGACACCACCAAACAGCTTACCAATGGGTGTTATTGGCACAACATCACCATAACCTACAGTCGTAAGTGTTGCCATTGCCCACCACATTGCGGCCGGAATTGAGCCAAACTTGTCTGGTTGAATGTCATGTTCTAATAAATAAATACCGCATGAAGCTAAAATAAGTACTACTGCCATAATAAAAAATGCAGCCAACAATGAACTTGATTCATCAATAAATGCCTGTAATAACAGCTGCATTGCCCGTGAATAACGAGTGAGTTTAAATACTCTTAATAAACGTAGTACGCGTAAAAAACGTAAGTCTAAAGCAAAGAAAAACATTAATAGACTTGGCAAAATGGCGATTAAATCGATGATAGCCAGTGGTGATAAAATATAGCGGATCCGCTTTTGTGTATTGGAGCAATCCATAGAGGCGTATTTTACTCTATCTACACAGGTCCAAGCACGTATTAGGTATTCAGCACTAAATATGGCAACCGATACCAGCTCTAACATTAAAAATTCGTTGTAGTACTCAGTGGCAATGCTGTGCACTGATTCGAGTACGATGGCCACCACATTTATCATAATAATAGTGATTAGTAGGGCATCTAAAAAGTGACCGGCCCGTTGGTACTTACCTGAAGACTCAAATACTTGGTTGATGGTTTGTCTAAGTTTCTGCATAATAATTATTATAATGTGAGTAACATATTGATACTGCCTTCTTCAAAATCACGACTAATTTTAAATCCGAGTTTACGAGCCAGCTCAATCATGCCAGTGTTTTCAGGTAGGGTGATCCCCTCAACGGTTTTTACCCCTTGGCGCTTACAATGAGAAATTGCTGCATTCATTAAAATACGCCCTAATCCAAGCCCTTGGCAATCAGAACGTACTACAATAGCAAACTCTGCTTGTAAGTTATCTGGGTCCATAATCACTCGTGAAACCCCTAGGGTGTGCT
Source organism: Pseudoalteromonas sp. S1610 (assembly GCF_005887465.1). GTDB lineage: Bacteria > Pseudomonadota > Gammaproteobacteria > Enterobacterales > Alteromonadaceae > Pseudoalteromonas > Pseudoalteromonas undina. Next base: position 60,165 of record NZ_PNDI01000038.1, read on the forward strand.
GTTGCTCGTCTTGTGTTTGGGTAACAATAAACGCCATTTCGCGGTCGTAATCAATTTGCGTCATTTTCGCGAGTTGATCGTGGTTAAATTGTGGTAACTCACCAAAAAAGCGTTTATACCTATCTTCTTTAGTTAATGACTGGTCAAACGCTTGATGTGCTTGCTCATCTTCAGGTTTGATTGGTCTGAGCGTTGCTAAGGTATTATTTTTTAAAGTGACTAGTTCAACTAGTTCAATAGGGTAAGGACGAATAGATAAACGTTTTCGGTGTGCTTGAATTTGATATTGGCTCAAATTCATGGTGGCATCAAGTACTAAAAACTGGCCATTACTAGCTAGAATAGGGTTTAGCTCTAATGAGGTGATATCCGGTTGATCTACAACCAATTGAGAAATTCGAGTTAGTAGTGAACACAAGCGATATTTATCTACTTTTTCTGGCAGAACACGATCTTTAAGTACGCCTTTATCATGGGCGGCGGCAATTAAATATTTAGCTAGGTTCATATTCAGTGGTGGCAAAGCGACTGCGGCTTGTGCATATTCAAGCCCTGTACCGGCTTCACCTAATAAAATAACCGGCCCAAAATTAGGCTCTGTTTTAATGGCTATACGCAGCTCGTTAGCTCCCGCTCGAGGTGCCATTTTTTGTAATGAAAAACCATCTATAATGGCATCAGGGTAGGTGTTTTTTATTCTTAACAGCATGGCAAATGCGGTTTGCTCTACCTCTTGCGCATCATTGAGGTTTAGTACGACACCGCCGACTTCAGACTTAGAGGGAATACTGGGGCTAATCAATTTCAATGCCACTGGAAAGCCCAGCTCTATTGCTTGCTCTTTGGCTTCGGTTGGAGTGTAGGCAACTTCAGTTTGAATACAGTCAATGCCGTAACTACTTAAAATATGACTTGCTTGATGGGTTGATAAGTAATGTTGTTCATCATTTAAAAACTCTTTTATAGTCGCTTTCGCTGCTGCTTTATTAATAGTGGCATCGTCAGTATTTGATTCTGGCGTTTGAGTTAAATGCTTTTGGTTACGACGATAGCTTACTAAGTGCATAAAGGCGCCTACCGCCCCTTCTGGGGTACGATAGGTAGGGATGGCGTTATTAGCGCAGATGCGTCTTGCAGCAAAAGCAGCATCTTCTCCCATAAAATTAGTAATTACATACGGGCGTGCCATTTTCGGTAATTTATTTAGCGCCTCAACAATAACCTGAGCGTAATTTTCACTCGGAGCCAATGCCGATGGAGTGTGGATGATCAGTAAGTTTTTAACTTCTTTAGCATTTAGTAATATTTCCAACGCATGCTTATAACGTACTGGCGCAGAATCGCCAAATATATCGACCGGATTGGCAGCGGTGTCTGAATGCGGGATCACTTTATTAAGTGCTTCGCGAGTTTCATCACTGAGCTGAGCAAGTTTTCCTGAGCTTTGAATGAGTTCATCAACCGCCATCACTCCAGGGCCGCCACCATTGGTTAATATGGTAAGTTGCTCTACTTGCAGTAACTTAGGATGCATTGCCAAGGTTTGGGTGGCGGCAAAGAGCTCACGTAAGTCGTTTACTCTTAGCATACCCGCACGTTGAAACATGGCATCATATACCGCATCTGAGCTTTGCTTTCCGCCGGTGTGTATTTCAGCGGCGAGAGCCCCTGCGCTGGTTCTGCCAGTTTTAATAGCAATAACAGGTTTAGAAAATGCGGCTGCTCGAGCGGCAGAAATAAAGCTGCGGATATCATCAATATTATCGATGTACAGTAAGATGGCTTTGGTTTTAGCATCACGGCCTAAAAAGTCGAGTATTTCGTCAAACTCAATATCTAAACAATCCCCCATAGATACAAAGTATGAAAAGCCAATTTCTTTATTTTTTGCCCAATCAAGAATAGTTGAGCAAACTGCTGCAGATTGCGATACAAAAGCCAGTTTACCTGGCGTGGCAACAGTATGAGAAAAGCTTGCATTTAAGCCTATATGCGGAATAAGTAACCCTAAACAATTTGAGCCAAGCAGGGTGACTTTATGCTTAGCTGCGTTCTCTTTGAGTGCCTTTTTTTGAACTGTGGTTAAGCCATCCGCAATAATAATGGCACTATGACAGCCAAGTGTACCTAGCTGCTCAATAATTTTCATTAAGGTGTTTTTATTGGTACAGATAACGGCTAAATCAGGCACTTTAGGTAAGGCTTCAATACTGGGGTAAGCCAATACGCCGTGTACCGCTGTATGATTTGGGGTAACGGGCATAATAGGCCCTTTAAAGCCACCTTGCAGTAAGTTACGCATTACCACATTACCCGCGCGAGTGGCGGTGTTTGATGCCCCAATAACAGCGACAGAGCTTGGGTTAAAAAACTGGTTAATACGTTTTAGACTCATTGCGTTTCCTTGGCTGATTAAGTTTTGCGTTCTGTACTGTCTCAATGTAACCTGTTTATTGTGTTTTTTCGAGCGTGAACATGCTTATTATTGATATTGGTCAAGGAGAGTGAAGTGAATAAAATATCGAATGTAACCGTTGTTATGGCAGCAGTTTGTTTAAGCATCGGCTTAATTGCATTGGGCTTTATCATTAAAGGAGCTGCGCTTGATATTAAAGGCATGGAGCGCACTGTTCAGGTAAAAGGTTTAGCAGAGCGTGAAGTGGTCGCTGATACTGTTATTTGGCCGCTGCAGTTTAATGACGCCGATAACAACCTTGAAAAGCTTGTTGAGCGAGTTGAGCAAAAAAATGATGCCGTAATTGCCTTTTTAAAGCTACATGGCTTTGACGATGAAGAAATATCGACAGGCACTCAATCTATTATTGATAAACAAGCGCGTGAATACGCGAACGACAATCAAAAGTTTAGATACGTTATTAGCTCAAATATTATTGTTTACTCTAATGCCCCCGATAAAGTTAAAAACGCACTGAGTAAAGTGAGTCAGTTAGCTAAGCAAAATATAGCCATAGTCCAAGATAACTATCAAACTCGTATTGAATATATTTTTACTGGGCTTAACGATATAAAACCTGCCATGGTGCAAGAGGCCACAGAAAAAGCCCGTGAAGTAGCAAATAAATTCGCGAAAGATTCAAACTCACTTTTAGGTAAAATTAAAACCGCACGCCAAGGGCAGTTTAGTATTAGCGATCGGGATTCAAACACACCGCAAATTAAAAATGTACGCGTGGTTACCAGCGTAGAATATTACTTATCAGATTAGTGCCGCTACTTGTTCAGTAGAGCGCTGTAAATATGCGGCGCTTAACAGCAAGGTAATTTCGCTTGGAGGGTCGTTTTTTAATGCCTCAAGCAATTGTAATTTTGCTCTAGGATTTTGTTTTTGTTCTATTTCCATTAATGCCAGTAAGGCTGAAAACTCATGTTTTACCGGTATGTTGGGCTTATGTGCATAAACGATATAGCTGGCCACAGGAGTGAGCCCGTACTGATTGATTTGCGCCAATGCATGCAGTAACTCTTCATTAGATTCAAATAACATTAACGAGCGAACATAGTTAAAAGGCAATTGACTCGGCGCTGCGTGCTTGAACACATTATGTAACACGTTATTGCCATGGCTATCTGTACTAATAAAGCCTTTATTTAATTTAAGCGCAGGAGTAAAAAAGCTCAGCGCATCTAAACTGGTTAGCTGCTCAATAAACTGCGCTGGTGGCGTATTGCTCGCTAAAATTCGCACGGCAATATTTTGCATAAAATCGTATTTAATACTCATGCGTAACGCGCTTTCAAACAGGTAATTAAGCTGCATCACTTTTTGAGCGTCAGTGAGCTTTTTAAAGTCGTTATCAAGCTCATCAAACTGTTGTTGTTTAATACGCGCATTGAGTAGCTGTATGCTTAGATCCATTCTGTTCTCCTTGAATACCTACTTTATCCTAGCTTAATTTTTTGCTTTATAAAACAAAAGGCCGCAATTGCGACCTTTTATATGTTTAAGTAGTTACTAGGGTCTGTTTACCTTTGTGGATTAAAATTTGTTCAAACTAGGGGCGGTTTAATCGCGGCGCGAGGTTTGTAACCT